>NZ_JAKMSW010000001.1:0-270642 GCF_025772845.1 Campylobacter sp. CNRCH_2014_2849
GTCAAAGAAAGAGTTGATACCTTTTTGGATTGCTTGTAAAGGGGATAGTAATTTTGAAGAAAAAAAGTAAATAGCAAAACATGAAATAAACAATATAATAATAGAAAAAATAATTTGCTTATATGCGTCTTTTAAAACCAACATTTCCAACTCATCTTGCTTTTGAGTTGCACAAGCAATATAGCTTACTTTAGCTTTTGAATTATCTATATTAGCGCAAATTCCAAATCTTTCTTCTTGTGTATCAACGCTTATATATTCAAATGTTTTATAATCTCCAAATTGTTGATGATATTTTTTTATCTCTTCTATACTTGGATGTTGGGTTAAGATTAGTGATTTATTATTTGATGCAAAAGGAATAGAGCTTGTTGTATCAAAAACAAAAACATTTCCTGGAAGTTTTTCAAAGGTCTTTTGCAAAGATGTTAGCAGTAAATCAACACCTAAAACACCTATCAACTTACCATTTTTCTTAATCGGGGTAGAATAAGTAAAACTAGGTAATTTTGTAACAGAATCTTCATAAACATCACTTATAAACACTCCATCATTTGCAATAGCCCCTTTATACCAGTCTCTAGAAGTAGCATCGTAACTTGGATCATCATAAGAAGAAATTCCACCACCTCTTTTTCTAAAATTAACCCCTTTTTTATCAGAAACAGTATCACTTACAAGCATAGTTCCATCGGGAAAACCAACATAGACAGCTAAAGTATTTGATCCATCTTTAAAAATTTTTAAATCATCTCCTAGCATTTGCTCCATAGAATCAAAATTTAAAACTTGATTTTTTCCCAAAGAATCAATGTATTTTTTTATGGCAAGTAAAATATCTATATAGCCATCAACATATCCTTCTACTTGAGTTTCTGTGATCAATAAATAATCTTCATTCGCTTGTTTACTGTTTGAAATTAAATTATTTCTACTAGAAACAAATGCCATTATAGTGATTATTGATAAAGCTAAAAAGACAATAACACCAACAACAATGGACAATTTATTTTTCACACTCATTTGTGTATTTACATTCATATATCTCCTTTTTTGTATTTAAATTGAAGTATTTTAGTAAATATATTTTATCAAAAAATAATAAATTTTAATAAAAATTATATATTATGACAAAATATTTGTTTATTATTTAAAATAATACTCTGCTGGTTTAGTGAAGAAAAATTAGGTATATAAGCATAACCGCTGATAGGATTTATAACTATACATATATGCTGATCTTGTTTATTAGATAATCTTATAATGCAGTTATTATTAAAAGATGAGAGTTTATCATAAGGACGCATAGCATTTTTCAAAGGTGTATATAAGCGACCATAATCATCAAAAATTAAACGCGTACTTCCCTTGCAAGCACCTTCGAACAAAACTTTTGAAATACCATATGTTTTTTCTATATTATATTTTAAATTCGCCTTAGAATCATTTTGATTTATTACTCCACTTTGTCCTGAGTTCATCAATAAGTTTGGATTAATCAAATCAACAGCTATTTCTCTGTCTTTATTGATCATATTTTTACCTATATTTGCATTACCATCACCATTTTTATCTAAAAAAATAGTATAAGTTTGTTCATTATTTGTAGCTGACTTTGAGCGTATGAAATATAATTGCCATTTGGCTTTAAACCACTCTCGTTTAGCAATGTTAAATTCTTTTACTCTAAAATCATTTTGTATTAATGCTAAATGTCTTGTGTATTTAATATCATTTAAAATTTGTTCAGCCCCTAAACGCAAATAGTCAGGTTTGTAATAAAAATACCCCATAGAAAACAATAAAGATAATATAATACAAACAAAAACTAGTTCTATTAAAGTAAAAGCTTGTTTCATTTTATATAATAATAAATTTTATGCTTACCTAAACTAACATATATCTTACTAGCTTTTTTACTAGAATGAAGTTCTAATTTACCTTTGGAAATACCATAAAATTTAAGTCTTAAAGCTAACTCTTTATCTTTAGTGAAAATATGTGTAAAATTTCGTTGTTTTAACTTTAAAGACAATTCTTTAGCAATATGATAATCATAAGCAAAATGTTTTTTTGGATCTTTTAATAAATAATAAAAACTTTGATTAAAAATAATACCAAGATAAAAAAATAGTAAAAAAACTAAAGAGCATTCTATAAAAATTTTATGTTTTAGGCGCAATTGTGGCATTCTTGAGCGATAAGAAGACATTAAATAACGAACTAATAATGGAGTACAAACTACACAAAAAGGTAAAAAGTCTTCTAAAAAAAGTCTTTGTCTTATAGAAAAAATCAAACAAAAAACAAAAGTAGTTGCACTAATAAACCATAAAAGAGGTTTATCATCTTGTAAAAGAATTCTATAAATAACATAAAAAAAATAAAGAAAAATTAAAGGTGAAAAGCAAGCTGCAAAAATACCTAAAGTATCTAAAAAATATCCTTTAGGTTTTCCACTTGCATCAAAACCATAAATACTCATTGCAATAGCAAATAAAATCAAAGAGCATGCAATAAGTAATTTATCTTTTTTATATATAGCAAAAAAGAAAAAAGATAAATATAAAATTACAAAATTTCCATCTACAAAAAGAACTAAAAAAAACAAGATATAAAATAAAAAAAATTTTTTATATTCAAACAGCACCAAAATCAAAAGCGTAAAAAATATTACTACGCTAGATTCATTGATAAGCAAAGCACTGGCTACACTACCAGGAAGCAATATAAAAAGCACAACAGAAATAAAAGCATCAAAAGAAGTTTTGGTGTATCTTAAAGCCAAAATATACAACAAAATACAACTTAAAGAATGCAACAAAACAAACGGAAGTCTTAATCCAAAATCATTTTGTCCAAGAAGAGCAGTACCAAATCTAGCAATCATAGCAATTAAGCTATGATCGTAAAAATAAATTTGTGCTTCATTGTAGCTGATAGATAAAGTGCTTACACCATATAATAAAGCACAAAAATCAAAAAATAAAACGGCTAATAAATACCTTTTCATTTTTGATTAGTCAAGTTTTACAGGCCCATTACTTGCGTGAGATTGTAAAAATCTTAAAATTCTATCTTTTTCCGCATCAGTGATTTTAGCAAAACCTTGCATAGCAGATAAATATGCATCCCATTCTTCCATTAAATGTTCTTTTGGTTTATGTGCTGCGTGACAACTTGTGCAAGTATCATAATAAGTTAATTCTATCTCATCCCAAGCAAGAATTTCTTGATCGGTCAAATCTTTACTTTTAACTAAAAATTCCATTTCATTACTTGCATTTTTACCATTTAAAGTAAGTAAAAGATAAATTCCATCTTTGGTATAAGCAAGGCTTTTTGGATTTGACTCCACAACCTCACCTTTGACTTTAATTAAAGAGTATTCACCTTCTTCTTTTATAAGCTCCACTTTAGAGCCTTCATAAATTTGTCCTACTACTTTTTTACTAGCACTATCTAAAAGATCTACTTTTTCATTAAAAATAAACATATCTTTAGCAAACAAAGCACTAGCTAAAAAAGTTAATGTCAATATAATTTTCTTCATTTTAAGCTCCTATGATTTCTGGTGGTGTAGTTGAATTATAAGGTTTTATAACTTCTTTTAGCTTTTTAATACCCACTAAGCAAGTATTTACACTAGTTGCTTGAGCCATAGTTGAAGTTGGTCTTGAGCTTGTTAAAACATTTACATGGCCTGCATTACATCTTGGCTTGCTATCGCTTACATCTTCAGGGTCATACCAAGCACCCTCTTGGATACTAATAACCCCTTCCATGATATTATCTGTTACAAAAGCACCTGCTAAAAGTGATCCACGATCATTATATACTTCTACAACTTCTCCGTGGGTAATGCCAAGTTTTTTAGCATCATTTGTATTAATCATCACAGGCTCTCTACCTTGAATTTTATACAAATCTCTTACCCAAGTATTATCAAGTTGAGAATGCACTCTATATCTTGGATGTGGACTTACTAAATGGAAAGGATATTTTTTAACTAATTTTTCATTACCCAGCCACTCTGCAGGCTCAAACCATGTTGGATGTGCTTTAAAATCATCTAAATTGTATTTTTCAAATTTTGGAGAATAAATTTGGATTTTTCCACTTTCTGTTGCAAGTTTATTTGCCACAGGATCGGCTCTAAATTCAGAGTGTCTTACAAAATTATAAGCTTCTTTTGGTGGTTCAAAATGGATAAAACCTTGTTTCCAAAAGTCAGCAAATTCCATATAATAAGGACAATCACTTCTTCCATAAAAACCTTCAAGCCATTGTTGTTTTGTTTTATTACCTGTAAATTTTTTATGCTCTCTCTCGCCAATTCTTTTTGCTAATTCTTCGAAAATATCATAGTCATTTCTACTTTCAAAATAAGGCTCAATTACTTTTTTCATAGCATAAACATAATCTTGAGAATAAGAGCCACCAAAGCTAATATCATCTCTTTCTAAAGTTGTAGTTGAAGGTAATACAATATCTGCCATTTTTGCCATAGGAGTCCACCAAGGCTCATGTACAATTAATGTATCAAGTGTTCTTAAAGCTTTGATAAGTTCATTTGTATTTGGATGATGGCCCAATACAGAAGCACCCACTACATACATGAGTTTAATTTTAGGATAAGTGATTTCTTTACCTTTAAATTTAACTGTTTTACCTGGATTTAAAATAGCTTCTGAAACTCTACTTGCAGGAATATTAGTATCAAGATTATTTTTACCTTGTGGTAAACCTACTGGTAATCTTACACCTGAAAATGCTTGACCACCACCTGAATAATGCATAGAAAAACCAAATCCACCACCAGGTAAGCCTACTTGACCTATCATTGAAGCTAAAACCATTAAAGTCCAATCAGCTTGCTCGCCATGGTGTGCTCTTTGCATAGCCCAGTTACCTGCTAAAAAGGTTCTATTTTTTACAAAAGTATCTGCCAATGCGGTAATAACTTTTTCTTCAACGCCGGTAATATTTGCAGCCCAAGCTGGAGTTTTATCAATACCATCAGTTTTTCCAAGCAAATAAGGTAAGAATTTGTCAAAACCATCAGTGTATTTTTCAATGAATTTTTTATCATATTTTCCACTTTTATATAAATAATTCATCATACCAAGCATTAAAGCAACATCAGTATTTGGACGAATCTTAATCCACTGGGCATTTAAAATTTCTGCTGTTTGAGTATATTGAGGATCGATAGTTATAAACTTAATTTTTGATTTGCTGTATTTTTTATAATAATCATCATTACCACGATTTGCAACTTTAAAATCAATTTGATTACATTTATAAAGATCAGCTCCCCATAAAACATAAACCTGAGTGTTTTCCAAAATAACTTCATGAGAAGTTTGTAAAGAATAAACTTCCAAATCTCCTACTATACTAGCATTTACTTTACCAGCAGCACCATTACTATACTCACCATCAGTACCAATATGGCCACCTAAAGCGGTATTAAAAAATCTTCCTGCTACTGAGTTACAATTGTGCAATAAACCTACATGTCCCCATGCACCATAACTTGCATTAAATAAATTTTCAATAGGGGTTTCTTTTAATTTTTCCAATACAAGCTCTAAAGCTTTCTCCCAACTTACTCTTACAAAAGGTTCTTTACCTCTTAATTTAGGTCTTTTTTTACCTTCTAAAAAGCTTTTTCTAACACAAGGATACTTTACCCTAGTGTCTGAATAAGTTCTATCGATAATAGCATCAGTTATTACTGAAGGATGTTTATCAGATTTTTGTGGAGTAACTTTTACTATTTTTCCTTCTGAATTTACTTCAGCCCAAAAAGCACCAAAGTGAGTTGCATGAGGAATTTTTTTAGTATCGTAAAATTTTGTTTGTGCTGCCATTAAAGGATTAACGGAAGCAACTGCTGAAGTTGCAGCAAGACCTTTTAAGAATTTTCTTCTTGTTAAACTCATGTTTGTCCTTCCTTTTAGTTTAGTATTTAATTATATTGTATTATTTATAGCTAATAATAAACTAAATTTTAATACTCCAGAAAAAATCAATCCATTCTTTAGCTTCTTTAATATAAAATTCAGGGATTAATAATGCTGAAGTTTTGTAAAAAACACTTGCTACTTTAAGCTCTAAATGAGGAAACTTTTGACTTAAGACTCTCTTAATTTCTATCATAGTTTCACCACTATCTATGATATCATCTACCAAAAGAACTTTTTTATATGAACTAAGATCAGGAATATTAAAAATTTTAATCGTATCTAATTTTTGAGTATCTTCATAATGGATAGAATTTAAAGAAAATAAATTTCTATTACCCATACCTTCTGCTAAAAAATGGCCCAAAGTCATACCACCTCTTGCTATAGCAAGTAAAACATCGGGATTAAATTCCTCTTTTATTTTACGCGTAAAAGGGATAATTTCTTTTTGAAATTCTTCATAAGCATAATAATACATAATCACTTCCTATAAAAATTGTAATAAAAATACCAATAATGAAATTGCACTTAAAATGATAATTCCAAGATTAATTTTATCAAATTCTTTTTGCATAATACGCATAAATAAATACGCAATAAAACCAAAAGCAAAACCTGTTGTAATAGAATAAGTCAGTGGCATCATAATAATAATAAAAAACGCACTCACAGCTATTGCTTTATCTTTAAAATTAATATTTGCAACTTCCATAAACATTAAAACTCCAACAAGAACCAATACAGGATAAATAGAATTTGCAGGAATAGCTTTAAATACCGGTAGTAAAAATAAAGTGAAAACAAAACATATAGCAGTAACTAAAGCTGTAAGACCTGTTCTACCGCCTGCTTCAACTCCTGCTGAACTCTCCACAAATGCCGTTACAGTAGAGGTGCCAACAACTGCTCCCATAGCTGAACTAACAGCATCTACTCCTAAAGTTTTTCCTAGTTTTTTATCACCTTGTTTTGGATCATCAAATATTTTTCCTCTTGAGCCTACGCCCGTGATTGTCCCTACGCTATCAAAAAGCTGAGTAACAAAAAAAGTAAGCACTATAGGAATCATACTAAGCTCTAAAGCTCCTTTAATATCAAGCTTACCAAATATTGCACTTAAGCCATTATCTCCGTTTATAACTGGCATCGACAAAAGTTGTTCTGGAAACCTAGCTCCATCAATACCAAAAATCCAAGCACACAAAGCACTTACAAAAACAGCTAAGATAAAAGCAGCTTTAATCCTCCAAGCCCAAAAAATAAAAACTAAAAACAAACCAAATAATCCAAAAAGTACTTTAGTGCTTGAAAAATCTCCCAAGCCTACTAAAGTTGCTTCACTTTTGGTGATAATTCCCATTTGCACAAGTCCCATAAAAGCTATAAAAGTTCCAATACCCGCTGATATAGCTTTTCTTAGATCATTTGGTATGCTTTTTATAACCCAAATTCTAAAATTAGTAAAAGATAATAAAGTAAAAACAATACCTGATAAAAAAACAGCCCCCAAAGCACTTTGCCAAGGAATTTGATAAGTATTACACACGCTAAAAGTAAAATACGCATTTAATCCCATGCCTACACTCATAGCCACAGGAGTATTAGAAAAAAAAGCACTTAAGGTAGTAGCTATAATAGTTACCAAAGCGGTTGCTACGATTAAAGCTTCTAGTGGCATACCTGAATTACTCATTATATTAGCATTAACTGGTATAATATAAATCATTGCTAAAAAGGTAGCAATACCTGCATAAATTTCAGTTTTTACATCGCTATTATGCTCTTTAAGTTTAAAAAAATCCATTTTAATCCTTAATAAATTTTTAGTTCATTATATAAACTATCTCGCTCTATTGCTATATAACCTGAACTTTGAATCATCTCTATGAAGGTTTTTAAACTTAAGCCATTTGAACTTTTTGCTCCACCTGCACTTTGTATGCTTTCTTTTTCTATGGTACCATCTAAATCATTTGCGCCAAAATCTTGAGCCACCATAGCTAAATTTATACCCATAGTTGCCCAATAAGCTTTGATATTTTTAATATTATCAAGTACAATTCTTGCTATAGCTAAAGTTTTTAAAATTTCCACCGAGCCAAGTGGCTTTTTACCTGTAATAAAACTATTATCTTGTTGCCAAACTAAAGGAATAAAAGCATTAAACCCACTTGTTTGATCTTGGAGATTTCTTAATCTTATCATGTGATTAATTCTATTTTCTCTACTTTCTATATGCCCAAATAACATAGTAGCATTACTTTGTTTGCCTTTTTCATGCCAAAGTTTGTGAATTTTTAGCCAATTTTCACTACTTACCTTACCATGACAAATTCTTTTTCTAACTTCTTCATCAAAAATTTCAGCTCCACCACCTGGCATAGAATCAACACCATACTCAAGCATTTTTTCTATTACTTCTTCATAACTCATATCAAAAGCTCTACTTAAAAAATCAACCTCAGCAGCAGTTAGAGCTTTAATGTGTAAAAATGGATATTTTTCTTTAATCATTTTAAAAATTTCTAAATACCACTGCCATGATGTATTTTTATTGTGCGCTGAAACAATATGAATTTCTTTCGTATCTCTTAAAACTGTTTCATCAACTATTTTCATTATCTCTTCATGTGTCATAGTGTAAGGATTAGGATTTTTCCTATGTGCTGAAAAAGCACAAAATTTACAAGTATCTGCACATATATTTGTAGGATTAATATGTCGATTGATATTAAAATAAACCTTTTTGCCATGCAAATTAGTACGAATTTTTTGTGCATATTTAGCTAGAGTAAAAAGCTCTAAATCCCAAAGTTTATTAGCCTCTTCTTCATTTAATCTTTCTTGATTTTCTAATTTTTCTATAATTGTTTGCATATTCTTACCATATTTTTAATTTTAAACTACAATTATAATTTTAACTTACTTAAAATTTAATACAAAGTATTTTTTGGTATGATTTTAATAAAAATTTAAAGCAAGGAATAATTTTCAAAAATGGATATGCAAAAAATTCAAAAATTAAAAAATTCTTTAAAAGACTATGAAGCATATTGTTCTAGACTTTTTTTAAAGCAAGGCTCTTTTAGCTTTTACCATTCTAAAGAGATTGATCGTTTTATAGAAGATATTTATGAACTTGTTTTAAATGATTTTTTTGATGATTTTTTTCCACATAATGACAAAATTCCTTTTTGTATTATCGCCATTAAACAATATGCTAAAATGAATTTAAGCATAAAAGAAAATATTGATTTATTGCTTATTTATAAAGATATAAAAGCTTATAATATTAAGCCTTTAATGAAAGCATTTATTACTTTTTTAAACGATATTGGTTTAAGCATTAACTATCAAATTTGTGAAATAAATGGACTTTATAATATAGCTAAAAATGAGCTTAAACAAAATATTTTACAATATCGCTATATTAGTGGTTCTAAGATTTTATTTAAACAAATCAAAGAAAAAATTTCCCAAGCTCAAGATGAGTTAAAAGAAGAATTTGCTCTAAAAATCTTGCAAGAATTTAACCCTTATTATCAACCTTTAATCAAGCAAGAATTTGATATTAATAAAAATTTTGGCGGTTTAGATGAGCAACTTAATATAGAAAATTTAAATATTTTATTTAAAGATTCTCCCAAAAATTATATGCTTAATTTTATCAATGAAAAAGAATTTAGCGAATTTAAGCTTGCGAGTGATTTTTTATTTTCACTTAAATGTGCAATGAATCTTTTAGAAGGTAAAAACACAAATTTATTTTTAATACAAAATTCACAAGAACTTGCTAACTTAATGCATAAAAAAGAAAAGAAAAATTTAGATCTTAAATCCATACTCATTCAAAAAGCAATGCAAAGTATGCAAATTTGTGGAATTTATACACATTTTTTAGCAAGATGCATCCAGGAAAAACATTATAAAGAAAATAAACTTTATGAAATACAAGATAACTTTTTTACTCATTCAGATGAAAATGAAAATTTAAATTTAATACTCAATCGACTTTTAAAACTAGAAGATGAGGATTTTATTTTTGATATTAAACTAATTTTTGCATTAAAAAGAGCAAAAAATAATGATGAAAATTTGGAGTTATTTAAAGGCATATTAGAAAAAAAACATTCTTTTAGTATTTTAAAACTACTAAACAATGCAAACATTTTAAAAGATTTTTGCAAACCATTAATTCAAAGTAAATTTTTACTCGAAGAAGAAGGTGTTTATAGCGCATTAGATAGAGCATTACTTTGCTTAAAATACTTTGAAGAAAAAGATTGCAAATTTGATAAAAAAACACTTCTAATAATAAAGCTTACCATACTTTTAAGTGCTATTCATGAAGAAAATGAAATTTCTTTAGCTAATATTTATAGAGCTTATGTTGGAAAATTCCAAGTTGATAATGAACTTTTAGATTTTGGCTTAAGATTATTTAAAAATTTTAATGCTTTTAAAGATATTATAGAAAAAGAAGATATTTATAATTCTACTATTGTATTAAATTTTATTTCCAAATTAAATGATACTCATACCCTAAAAACCTTACATCTTTTATCTTTTTGCAATGCTAAAGCTTTGGGTATAGAAAATCATTTTTATTATAAAAGTTTAGAAAGATTGTTTCAAAATGCACTAGAAGGTTTTGAGGATGAAAATTTAATTGATGAGAGTCAAAGAAGGGTAAAAAAAGAACAAACCCTAAAAAGAAGCAAGGCTTTTTTAGATCTTGATGAGCAAACTCAAAACAATATCACTCATATTAAATCTAATCTCTTTTTTATAAAAAATAGCTTTGAAAAAATTATTAAAATAACACAGATTGCGCAAAAAGAAAATTTTACTTTTTGGCTTGACAATCAAGATAATTTTACTCTAGAGCTTATAATGAATAGAAAAAATAATCTTGAAAATATACTCAACACTTTAAGTTCTTTAAATTTAGTCTTTATGAGTTTTTTTGAATTATTTGATGAAAAAGTTTATCTGAAATTTGAATATTCAGATATAGTAAGTGATAATCAAAAACAAAGTTTAGAAAATTTACTTAATTCTAAATTACATTTAAAAGTACAAAAAAAAGCAAAAAAACCAAACATTAAAAAAGATGAATTAAAATTAGACATGAATTATTCCAAAAGCTATGCCAAAATAACCTTAAACACAAAAGATCAAAAAGGTTTAATGGCTTATGTAATGGATGTGCTTGTAAGATATGATATTGTCTTAAGTGCAGCAAAAATTCAAACTATAAAAGAAAGAACGCGAAATGTTTTGATTTTGCATAAAAATGAAAGCTTGCAAGATCATAAAGATCAAATTCTTAAATCACTAATAAGCGAGTAAAAGATGTGTGGAATAGTAGGTTATATAGGAACTAAAGAAAAGAAAAAAATCATATTAGAAGGTTTAAAAGAGCTTGAATATAGAGGTTATGATAGCGCCGGTATAGCAGTAATGAAAGATGGAGAATTAGACTTTTTTAAAGCGGTTGGAAAATTAGAAAATTTAGCTAACAAAACTGCTAATTTTAATAGTGATGGATTTGGGCTTGCTATAGGCCATACGCGTTGGGCAACCCATGGAAAACCAACTGAAATAAATGCGCATCCACATTTAGGACAATACTCTTGTGTAATACATAATGGAATCATAGAAAATTACCAAGAATTAAAAACAAAACTCACACAAGAAGGTATTAATTTTCTAAGTCAAACAGACACTGAAGTTATTGTACATTTATTTGAATATCATGCGAGTAATTTAGAACCATTTGAAGCTTTTAAAAAGACTATAGCTGAACTAAAAGGTGCTTTTGCAATCTTGCTTGTGAGTAAAAAAGATCCTAATACAATTTATTTTGCTAAAAATGCTGTGCCACTCATCATCGGAAAAAATGGCGATGAAAATGAATATTATTTTGCATCAAGTGATGCACCTTTAGTTTCTTTAGTGGATAAAGTAGCCTATCTTGAAGATGGAGATTATGGATATGTTAATTTAAACGAATGTAAAATTTGTCATGATCAAGCTTGTATACAACCTACTTTTGTGGCTTTAAGTCAAGATAAAAGTTATGCTCAAAAAGATGGTTATAGGTTTTTCATGGAAAAAGAAATTTATGAGCAAAGTAGAGTTTTAGGCGAAGTTTTAATGGGACGATTACAAGGTGAGCAGATTGTTTTTGAAGATATAAATGAAACTCTTTTACAAAACATAGATGAAATCACACTTTGTGCTTGTGGTACAAGCTATCATGCAGCATTAAGTGGGGCTTATTTACTTGAAAGACTTGCAAAAATTAAAACTAAAGTTGAAGTAGCAAGTGAATTTAGATACAGAGAAGCCATTATAGGTAAAAATACTCTTTTTATAGTAATCTCTCAAAGTGGTGAAACAGCTGATACACTAGAAGCTTTAAAAATAGCAAAAACACAAGGAGTTAAAACTTTAGCAATATGCAATGTGGATAATTCTAACATCGTGCGTTTGGCTGATATATCTTTACTTACTAGAGCGGGTATTGAAAAAGGCGTAGCTTCAACTAAAGCATTTGCCACTCAAGTAGCAACTTTATGGATGCTTGCAATCTATCTTGCACAAAAAGCAAATTTAGATATGAGTAAAGAAATCAAAGCTCTAAGAAGTTTACCAAGTATAGTTAAAGTTGAACAAAACTTGCATGAAAAAGTACATAGAATTTCAAAAAGATACCTACATGGCCATGGCTTTTTCTTTATAGGAAGAGATGTATTTTATCCACTAGCACTAGAAGGAGCTTTAAAACTTAAAGAAATTTCATACTTACATGCTGAAGGCTATCCAGCAGGAGAGATGAAACATGGACCTATTGCTCTAGCAGATAGTGAGCTTTTTACCGTTGCATTAATGCCGCAAAATTGTCTTTATGAAAAAACAAAATCAAATGTAGAAGAATTAGCTGCAAGGGATTCTACTTTACTTGCTATCTCTCCACTTGATTTTGATTTAAGTGATGATTTTATAAAAACTTCAAAGCAAGAGCACTATATGTGCGAATTTTTCGAAATGATGGTAATCTTACAACTTCTAGCTTTAGAAGTTTCTATAAGACTTGGCAATGATGTGGATATGCCAAGAAATCTAGCAAAAAGTGTTACAGTAGAATAATATTTGTGTAGTTTTGAAAAAAACTACACCTTTCTTCAAAAATTTTATAAATACTTCTTAAATTATAAGCAAACTTTAGGGTTTATTTAGTTTAAATATCACAACTTATTTTATTACAAGGAAAGGCCATGGAATACAGAATCGAACACGATACTATGGGAGAGATTAAAGTTCCTAATGATAAATATTGGGGAGCACAAACTGAAAGAAGTTTTGAAAATTTTAAAATTGGTTGTGAAAAAATGCCAAAAGTTTTAATTTATGCTTTTGCAAATCTTAAAAAATCTTTGGCTTTGGTAAATAATAAACTTGGTAAATTAGATGATGCTAAAAAAAATGCTATCGTGCAAGCTTGCGATGAAATTGTAACAGGAAAATTTGACGATAATTTCCCACTAGCAATATGGCAAACAGGTTCAGGCACTCAAAGCAATATGAATATGAATGAAGTTATAGCAAACCGTGCAACTGAAATTATGGGTGGAGATTTTAGAAAAGAAAAGCTTGTTCATCCAAATGATCATGTAAATATGAGTCAAAGTTCAAATGATACTTTTCCAACTGCTATGAGTATAGTTTCGGTAGAGCAAGTAGAGAAAAAACTTATCCCTGCTTTAGATGAGCTTATTGCAACTTTTGAAAAAAAAGTAAAAGAATTTGAAGGAATTATTAAAATAGGAAGAACTCACCTTCAAGATGCTACACCACTTACCCTAGCTCAAGAATTTAGCGGATACCTTTCTATGTTACTTCACTCAAAAGAGCAAATCATCGCTTCTTTACCTACATTAAGAGAACTTGCAATAGGTGGGACAGCTGTTGGTACAGGATTGAATGCGCATCCAGAACTTAGTGAAAAAGTAAGCGAAGAATTAAGCAAGCTAATAGGCACTAAATTTGTTTCAAGTCCAAATAAATTCCATGCCCTAACAAGCCATGATGCAATTAATTTTACCCATGGAGCCATGAAAGGCTTAGCTGCAAATTTAATGAAAATAGCAAATGATATTAGATGGCTAGCAAGTGGTCCTAGATGTGGTCTTGGGGAATTAAACATACCTGAAAACGAGCCAGGAAGTTCTATCATGCCAGGCAAGGTTAATCCTACTCAATGCGAAGCTTTAACTATGGTTGCAGTGCAAGTTATGGGAAATGATACAGCTATTGGCTTTGCAGCAAGCCAAGGAAATTTCGAGCTTAATGTTTTCAAACCTGTGATTATTTATAACTTCTTGCAAAGCCTTGATTTATTAGCTGATGCTATGCATTCATTTAATATCCATTGTGCTGTTGGTATAGAACCAAATAAAGAAAAAATTGATTTTAACTTGCATAATTCTTTAATGCTAGTAACTGCACTAAATCCACATATTGGCTATGAAAATGCAGCTAAAGTAGCAAAAAATGCTCATAAAAAAGGTATTTCTTTAAAAGAAAGTGCTATGGAACTTGGCTTAGTAAGCGAAGAAGACTTTGCTAAATTTGTAGATCCTACAAAAATGATAGGAGTAAAAAAATAATCAAAAGACTAGGAATAACCCTAGTCTTTTTAAGGATTTAGATGATTTATGAAAATGATTTTTTATTTATAGAAAAAGAAGATTCTCAAATTCCTTGGGTAAAAATTTTTACTAAAGAAAATTACAGAGAATTAAGTGATTGTCCAGCCTTTTTGCAAAATATGCTTTTTCAGTATGTTTTAGCTTGTGAGTTAAGCCTTAGAGAATACTACAACCCAGAAAAAATCAACATAGCTTCCTTTGCAAACTATGTGCCAAGAGTGCATTTTCATGTTATGGCACGCTTTAAAGAAGATGGGTTTTTTCCTGAATGCATGTGGGGAAAACAACAAAGAGAAATTAAGGATTTAAAATTGCCTGATTTTGAAGGATTTGTATCAATTTTACTTAAAAAAATAAACAATATTCATGTTTAAAAATTTATTAATTCTAGTTATCAAATCCTATTACATTATCTACTTAGGATTATTTTAGTATAAAAATCATATAAGTTTAAAATATGAGAAAATCAAACTATAAGCTTGATAATAATTCATCTTTATTTTTATAAAAGGTCAAATAACTTTTTTTAAAACTCATGTTTTTATTAAAAACAGCAAATAAATTATTTAATATAATAAACTAAAATTTGAAAAAAGAAAGGTTTAAACTATGAAGCAATTGTTATTTTTACTTACACTTTGCTCACTTGCATTTTCCACGCAATGTGAGGTTAAAATAAAGCAAATTCAAAAAGAAATAGCTTATGCTAAAAATTACAATCATCAAGAAAAAGCTTTAAGTTTAGAATTAGCCTTAAAAGAAGTTCAGGCAGATTGCGCAAAAGATCCTCTTTTTTATGATAAAAAATTAGAGGGCAAAAAACTTAAAGAGCAAGAGATAGAAAAAATCGAACAAGAATTAAAAGAATTAAAAAAACAAAAAGATTATATGAGTAAAACAGAGTATAAAAATAAAAAACAAGCTTTAAAAGACAAAAAAGACAAAATCAAAAAAGAGATTAAAGAATACATCAACAAACTCTAATTTAATTCCAAATTTGCCACCATTTTTTATTTTGTTGTTTTAATTTTTGCATTAAAATATTTTGATTTTTTAATGCAAACTCATTTTCTCCATCAAGCTTTGATAATTCTTTGGTATATTCTAAAACTTGTTTACTCAATCATTTTATTAAAAAATTCTATAGCCTTTTGATAATCTTCCAAATTCTCAAAGTCGCTTCTTAAACAAGAGCTAGATCAATACAAGTTTACAATTTTTTTAAGGCTTTTATTTGCTTATCTAAAAGTATATAAACTCTAGCTCTGTTAAAATATACTAAATAATATATATTATCTAGTACATGGTTTTATGAAAGTCAAAAGTACTTCTTGAAATTTCAAACAATTAAATCCACAAAATGCTCTATTATGATAAGCTTCCAAAAACAATACGCTCGCTTAAAACTTCATCGCATTTTTCAAATTCTGAATTTTCAAAATATTCTTTAGCTAAATCTGATAACTCAGTAATTAAATTATCTAAATCTTAACCCTAGTTTTGATTTTCTTTATTTAAACTTTTCAAAAATTCTTCTATATTATATTTTGTTCTATAAGTTTCACTCATTAAGTGAATCAAAATATCTCCTAAATCAAGCACAGTCCATTCTTCACTACTTTCTATATTTAAAAACTCCTCACCCTTGCTTTTAAGATTAGTTTTTAAATCATCAATCAAAGAAAGCGCGTGTCTTTCCCCCATAGTAGTAGCAATCACTACAAATTTAACAAAATAATCCTTATCTTGCATATCAAAGCTTTCTATTAAATCTGCCTTTTTATCATCTAAAATCTGCACTATATTATTAATTCTTTCTTGCATTGTTTTCCTTTTGTTAAATATTTTTAAATTTAGAATAATAAAGCTTAACTTCTTCTTTGATTTGCTCACAAACTTGCGTTGTTTGTAAAGTTTGTCTTATAAAAGATGAAGAGATATTTACTTTAGTATCTAAAGTTTTAAAATGTTTTGGTATAAAAATATCATCTCTTTTAGCTATAACAAATTCTACCAAATTTTGCAATCTTTCAAATTCATGCCATTTTTCAAGACTTTGCAAATGATCAGCTCCTAAAATAAGATAAAATTTTGAAATTTCATATTGCTTATATAAAAATTCAACACTTTCTATACTAGGCACAGGTCTTTGCTTTTTTATTTCAAAATCACAAATTTCAACTTTTATTAAGCTTTCCCAAATTTCCTTGCACCATTTTAAGCGTCTTTGTTCATCTGCAGTAAATTCTTGTTTAAAAAGACTAATAAAAGTAGGCATAATAATGAGCTTATCAAGCTCTAAATTTTCTAATGCATTTAAGACTATAGCATTATGACCTAAATGAGGCGGATCAAAACTACCGCCAAAAAGTGCGATTTTCATTAAAATTTAACCTTTTTTTAGTAGAATTTTATCTACTTAATCATAAAAAGGAAATGAAAATGGCTGTAAAAGTTGCAATAAATGGCTTTGGACGCATTGGAAGATGTGTTGCAAGAATTATCATGAAACGCGATGATATAGAACTTGTAGCGATTAATGATACTACTGATATTGAACTCACAAAATATCTTTTTAAATACGACACCGTTCATGGGGTATATGATGGTAGTGTTGAAAATGAAAATGATGATTTAATAATTGATAATAAAAAAATAAAAGTTTTAAAAAGTAGAAATGTAGCAGATTTAGACTTTGCAAAATATGGCGCACAAATTGTTTTAGAGTGTACCGGTGCACACTTAACTATGGAAAAATGTCAAGGATTTTTAGATCATGGGGTGCAAAAAGTCATCATGAGTGCACCTGCAAAAGATAAAACTCCAACCTATGTTTTAGGAGTAAATGCTCACGAATATAAAGGCGAAAATATCATCTCAAATGCAAGTTGTACCACCAACTGCCTAGGACCAATTTGTAGAGTTTTGCAAGATAATTTTGGCATAGAAAAAGGTTTAATGACTACTATACATGCTTACACCAATGGTCAAAGTATTATTGATGCAAAAGCAAGAGATAAAAGAAGATCACGCGCTGCTGCACAAAATATCATCCCTACTTCTACCGGTGCAGCAAAAGCTATGAAGCTTGTTATGCCTGAACTTGATGGAAAATTACATGGTCAAAGCATGCGTGTGCCTGTAGCTGATGTATCAACTGTAGATTTAACTGCAACTTTAAAGAAAAAAGTAAGTAAAGAAGAAATCAATGAAGCCTTTAGAAAAGCAGCTGCTAGTAATTTAAAAGGCATATTATTGGTAGATGATGAAGAAAGAGTTTCTAGTGATTTTATAACTTGCTCTTATGGTGCAATTGTAGCAAGTGATTTAACTCAAGTTATTTGTGATGATTTTGTTAAAGTGGTTGCTTGGTATGATAATGAATGGGGTTATTCTTCTCGTTTAGTAGATATGGCAGTATTTATAGCAAAGGCTTAAGATGAGTAGTATTTTATCGATTAAAGATATTGATCTTGCAAAGAAAAAAGTATTTATAAGATGTGATTTTAATGTTCCTCAAGATGAGTTTTTAAATATCACCGACGATCGTCGTATTCGCTCGGCCATCCCTACTATAAGGTATTGTTTAGATAATGGCTGTGCGGTTATTTTAGCTTCACATTTAGGGCGTCCAAAAGAAATAGCTTCAAAATACTCTTTAGAACCAGTTGCAAAAAGACTTGCACGCTTAATGGCTAAAGAAGTCATCATGGCTAAAGATGTTATAGGTGAAGATGCAAAGAAAAAAGCTAGCGAATTAAAATCAAGTGAAATTTTGCTTTTAGAAAATTTACGCTTTGAAAAGGGTGAAACTAAGAATGATGAAAATTTAGCCAAAGAACTTGCTTCTATGGCTGATGTTTATATTAATGATGCTTTTGGGGTTTGTCATAGAGCCCATGCTAGCGTTGAAGCTATTACAAAATACTTTGATAATACAAACAAGGGTGCGGGATTTTTACTCCAAAAAGAAATTGAGTTTGCAAGCAATCTTATCAAACACCCTGCGCGTCCTTTTGTGGCCGTAGTAGGTGGTTCTAAAGTAAGTGGGAAATTACAAGCTTTGACTAACTTACTTCCAAAAGTAGATAAATTAATCATAGGCGGAGGTATGGCCTTTACTTTCTTAAAAGCTCAAGGTTATGATATAGGAAATTCTCTTTTAGAAGAAGATTTAATTGAAGAAGCAAATAAAATCTTACTCAAAGGTAAAAATCTAGGTGTAAAAATTTATCTTCCTGTGGATGTTACAGCAGCGCAAACTTGCTCTCAAGAAGCAGTAATGAAATACACCCCTGTGCAAGAAATTCCTGCAGGTTGGATGGGACTTGATATAGGTCCTGCTAGCGTAAGATTATTTAAAGAGGCACTTTCTGATGCTCAAACTATATGGTGGAATGGGCCTATGGGAGTTTTTGAAATCGATAAATTCTCAAAAGGTAGCATTAAAATGAGTCATTATATTAGTGAATCTCATGCAACAACTGTAATAGGTGGTGGTGATACTGCTGATGTTGTAGCAAGAGCAGGTGATGCTGATGAGATGACTTTCATTTCAACCGGTGGTGGAGCATCATTAGAGCTTATAGAAGGAAAAGAACTTCCTGGTGTAAAACCTTTGACCATAAAGGATAATGAATGATTTTTGCAGCAAATTTAAAGTGTAATCATACAAGATCAAGCTTTGAACTTTACGCTCAAAAATTAAACCAAAACTTAAACAAAGAAGATGAAATTTTCATCTTCCCTCCTAGCATAGCTTTTTTAAAAGACAATTTTTCATTTCAGCAAGGCGCGCAGAATTTCTACCCTTGTGAAAATGGAGCCTATACCGGAGAAATTGGTAAAATTCACTTAGAAGAATTTAATATCAAAAGTGTTTTAATAGGTCATTCTGAAAGAAGAGCTTTAAATGAAAATGAAAGCTTTTTAAAAGCTAAATTTGATTTTGCAAAAAATCTTGATTTTAATATCATTTATTGTATAGGCGAAAGTTTAGAAACCAAAAATACTAATAAAAGCTTAGATTTTTTAAAAAAACAAATTGAAAATATTGATTTATCTTATAAAAAACTTATCATAGCATATGAGCCTATTTATTCTATAGGTACAGGAGTTAGTGCTAATCTTGATGATATTAATACCATACTTAATTTTTTAAGAGAATTTACTAACGCTAAGCTTTTATACGGTGGAAGTGTTAATCAAAACAATATTAAAGAAATTTGTGCTTTAAAAAATTGTGATGGAGTATTAATAGGTTCAGCCGCATTAAATGCAAATGATTTTTTAAATATGATACAAATAGCCAAAGGTTAAAAAATGTCTTTAAGCAATGAAGAATTAAAAAGCATATTAGAGCATAAAATTGCTCTATTAGAAAACTCGCATAAAGAAGAGAAAAATATCTCATTAGAAGCCGTAAATTCTATCATTAAAACTTTAGGTTTGCCAAATGATTTTAGCCCTTTAGCACATAGATATTTTCAACTTCACACCCCACCTAGTCTCATATGGCTTCATTTAAGTGAATGCACAGGATGTAGTGAGAGTTTGCTTAGAACTTCATTGCCTGACTTTTTAGATCTGATTTTTGATTTCATTTCTTTAGAATATCATGAAACCTTTATGAGTGCAAGCGGACACCAAGCAGAATCGCATTTAGAGGAAGTTTTAGAAAAAAAAGATTTTCTTTTGGCCGTTGAAGGCGGGGTTTGTGCTATAGATCCTTTTTATCTAACTATAGGGGCACATGGTGAAAATGGATATGAAATTTTACAAAAATGTGCCAAAAATGCTAAAACAATCTTTGCTATGGGAACTTGCTCAAGCTATGGAGGAATTCAAGCTGCACATCCAAACCCTACCAAAAGCATAGGAATTTCTAAAGTCTTGGAAAAAAAAGTAATCAATATACCAGGTTGTCCTCCAAGTGATGTAAATATCATTGCAGCGCTTTGCTTTTATATATTATTTGAGCAAGACATGGCTTTAGATGAACAAAATAGACCTTTGGCTTTTTATGGTAAATGTTTGCATGATTTATGTGAAAGAAAAGCTAAATTTGAAGCAGGTAATTTTGCTCAAAGTTTTAACGATGAAAATATAAAACAAGGTTATTGTCTTTTTAAAGTAGGTTGTAAAGGACCTTATGCTTATAATAATTGCCCTAAGGTTAAATTTAACTCCAAAACCTCTTGGCCAGTAGCTGCAGGACATGGCTGTATTGCCTGTAGTGAAGAGAATTTTTGGGATGATTTTGGTTTTTATGAAAAACCTATGAGCAATGAATTTGCTTATAATAATTTTTCTATTATATTGGATAATAAAATAGTCCATAATAGCTCTAACAATGAGCTTAATTCAGATAATATTTTGTTAGATTTAGAAAGCGATATTAGTGGAATTTTTTATCAAAATGACACAAAGATTAATTTTTTAGACTTTAGTTTTGAAGCTAATCCTAAAGTTTTTTTAAATAATTTTGCAAAAACTAAAATGGCTATGACTTTAGTACAAAACTATCAAGAGCAATTTAAAACATATTATAATTTTATACAAGAAAATTATAATAATGAAAGCAAAATTAGTAATAATATCTTAGATTTATTTTATTTTATATATCCTTTTATTAGCGGAAAAAAATTAAGCCATTTAGATGAGTTTTTAGATCTTGCTTTAGCTTATAAGTTCAAACATCCTAGCAAATTTGATTTTAAAACTACCATTAATGAACAAGCAAAGCTTGATATTTCTAAATCAATGCGTATGCCTTTGATTTATATTTTAGGTGGTTTAGATAAAGAAGCTATTGCTTTTGGATTGATTTTTTCTTTAAAAGAAAATTTAAAACAGGCTTTAAAAGCATGTAAAAATATACATAACAAAAAACAAATTTTAATACACTCAAATAATGAAAAAATACTAAAATTATTTTGGGATTTAACGAGTGTTTAAAGACTTAATGATAAAATATTTATCTCCCTAGTATTTGAAATTTGCAAAGCTTAAAAACTTTGCAAATTTATTTAAGATTTAGTTATTTTGACGATATAACTTTATCTTGATTTGAAAGGAACATTATGCAAATTTCTAGCTACAACTCTCAAAATTTTTCTATGGATATAAAAACAAAAAATGGCAATCATCTTTCTTTTTCTATGTACGATAAAAAAGAAGCAAAATTAGATAAAGATGGAAATTCAGCATCTTTGAGTTTAAGAAATCAATTTGGTTTTTCGTTTTCATATAGTGGCACAAAACTTTCGCAAGAAGAAATTGAAGAAATTAAAGAAGCAGTAGCCAAAGTACAGCCTCAAATTGATGAATTTATGAAAAACTCAAGAGTAGGAACCTTAAAGCCAAAAGAGCTTATCACCACTGCGATGAAAATTGGTGATGCTCTGCCTATACCAAAAAATGAAGAGCACAAAAAAGCAACCTTGCATGAGTTATTTAATATTATGGATAAAAGTTTAAATAAAGAAATGACAAAAACTGATCTTGAAGATATTAAAAAACAGATTTTCCAAGATAGTGCTAAATTATTAGAAGAAATTTGGAAGCAATATAACAATCAAGAAAAGAAAAAAGAAGAAGAAAATAATAAAGAATTTGGATTTTACGCTTAAGAAGGAAAATAAATGCAAGTAAAAGATATTTTAAAAAGCATGCTAGAACTCCAGCAAAAATTAAATGATGATACTAATGGTATAGGATGGGAAAATGGCTATACCAAAGAAGGTAAATTAATTAGCTTTAGAAGATGCATTTATATGGAGTGTGCTGAACTTATTGACTCTTTTGCCTGGAAGCATTGGAAAAGTATACACACTCCTGCAAACTGGGATAATGTATGTATTGAAATAGTAGATATATGGCATTTTATCTTGAGTTTAATTTTAGAAGAATACAAAGAAAAACAAATTAATGATAAAAATTTCATAGCAGAAGAAGTTTCTTCTGTAAGTTTTTTTGATGATTTTTGCAAAGAAACTTCTAATCCAAACGAAGCAGATATTTATGGAATTTTAAATGATATTGAGCTTATTATCCATAAATGCAGTGGATTTGATTATGATTTAGGTGAGCTTTTAAGTGTCTATTTTATTCTAGCTAGAAAATGTGGCTTAAATTTCTTTAAACTTTACAAAACATATATTGGAAAAAATATTTTAAATCAATTCAGACAAGAAAATGGCTATAAAGAAGGCACATATAAAAAAACATGGAATGGTGTAGAAGACAATGAAGTTTTAAATCAAATTTTAAAAGAAACCTTAGATTATAAAGAAATTTACAAAAAACTTCAAAATTATTACGATGAATTAAAATGAATATTTTATATCTAAGCTTGCAAAATTTTTTTAGTAAACCTTTTTTAAAATTTTCTTTTTTGCCTTTTTTTGTTAGTTTAATTATTTTAGCCTTGCTTGTATTCTACACCTATGATATCTTTTTTTCTTATATTGAAGATGTCATTAGCAGAACTTTCATGGCTTGGTTTTTTAGCTTTTCCATAGTACAATTTTCACTTACATTTTTGAGTGCCATAGGTGGATTTTTCATAGTAGTTTTTGCCTCAGTATTTTTATCCATGCTAATTATTTCTTTTTTAACGCCTTATATAGTAAAAAAAATAAATCAAAAATACTACAACTATTTCATACAAAAAGAAGTAAATTCTTTAGAAGTTTTACTCAAAACATTTAAATTTATATTGACTTTTTGCGTATTATTTATAATCGCTACTTTTTTACTAATCATACCTTTTATAAGTATTCTGATTTATTATGGAGTTTTTTATTATTTATTTCATAAACTTTTACTCTTAGATGTATTAAGCAATGTCTTGGATAAAAATTCTTTTAATAATTTTTATAAGAACTCTTCACCTTTGAACTTTAAAATAAGTACTTTAATATTTTTTATTTTATCAAGCATTCCTTTACTTGGACTATTTTTACAAGTATTTTATGTAATTTTTTTAACTCATTTAAGTTACCAAAAGATCTTAAATTTAGAAGCTAAAAATAATGGATGAGAGAATTAAAAAATTCATTCATTCTCAAAAACTCTTAACCTTGAGCGTGCAAGATAATGATGAAATATATTGCGCAAGTTGCTATTATACTTTTGATGATAAAAATCTTGCATTGATTTTTGCTAGCGAAGAACATACTAGACACATTCAGCTTTCTTATAAAAATCCAAAAGTAGGAGTTAATATAGCACTAGATACAAATATTATCAATCTTATTAAAGGAGTACAAATTAAAGCTATTTTTAGAAAAGCTACCGCAGAACAAGAAAAAATATATTATGAAAAATTTCCCTTTGCAAAACTTGCAAAAGCTTGTATTTTTGCTCTAAATATACAATGGGCAAAATATACCGATAATAAAATTCTACTTTCTAAAAAATTAGAATTTTTTATTTAAAAATATCCTAAAAATATAATATTTTTTAATAAAAATTAATTTTTTTATAATTTTTTAAATATTTTTTTAATAAAATCATACAAACTATCATAATCATAAAGTCAAATATTGACTTTGTCAAGGAGAAAAAATGCTCTCTTCTATTAAGAAATACCTACTAGGTAATTTTTCCAACAAAATAGCTTTCTTAGTTTGTATTTTTGTTGTAGTTTTGCTATGTGTTTTAGGTTTTTTTAATTATGTTAAATCTAAATCCAATAGCCATACACTGTTAGTTCAGTTTCAACAAAAGGTTGCTTTTGATGTGAGTAAAAGATTTGATTTATACGCAAGCGATAGACGCAATGTGATCAATTCTTTAACAAAATACATCAAAGAAAATAAAAATAATCTAAATTCAACACAATATACTAGTTTATTAAATTCTATAGGAAATTCTTTGGGTTTTGATTTAACCTATGTGGGTTTTGAAGATGGAACTATATTTAGATCAAATGGCAATAATCAAACTCCAGAAAGTGGTTATGATCCTAGATCTAGAGGATGGTATAAAGAAGCCAAGGAAAAAAGAGAGTTAATTGTCACAGATCCTTACATATCATCTAGTATGCAAAAACCAACCATTTCTTATGCTAGTCCTATTATAGACAATGGAGAAGTTATAGGTGTAGTTGCTGCTGATTATGATTTGAAAAAATTCTCAGAAGAAGTTTTGGCTATAAGTAAAACACCTTATTCACATGCTGCTGTTTTAGCTGATGATGGAACTTATCTTTTTCATACCGATTCTTCCAAAATCTTAACCTCAACTAATATTAGTAAAGATATTATTTCAAATTATTTTAAAACAACTGAAGGTGCAAACAAAGGTCTTTCTAGGGATATTTTCAAAATTCAAACTAAAGAAGAAGGGATCAAAGCTTTAATTTGTAATGGTAGTATCAATCCAAAATATACTATTTGCTCTATAGCTGATTATGATTTTTACAGCGATACAGCTAAACAAACATTGATGGAACAAATTATTATTTCCTTAATTGCTATTTTTATTACTTTGATTTTTATTAGAATAATCATTTCTTATAATCTTAAGCCAATTGCTATTATATCTTCAGGCTTGCATAATTTCTTTAACTATTTAAATCATAAAGACATTCATTCACACCCTATTAAACTAAAAACTCAAGATGAATTTGGAAAAATGGCTGATGAGATTAATGAAAATATTAATATTATCAAAGAGGCTTTAAGTAAAGATGCAAAAGCTATTGAAGAATCTGTAAATGTTGCTAGAAAAATAGAAACAGGTGAGCTTAATTTACACATTAGCTCTCATGCTAACAATCCACAAATTCAAGAACTCATAGATGTTTTAAATAAAATGCTTGATACTTTACAACAAAAAATTGGTAATAATTTAAACGAAATTCAAGCGGTATTTGATAGTTATAAACAATTAGATTTTACTGCAGCTATTAATACCCCAAAAGGCGATGTTGAAAAAGCAATCAATGCCCTTGGGAATGAAATCAAAAACATGCTTTCAAAATCACTAAACCAAGGTGAGTTATTAAATCAAAAAGCCGAAGCACTCAAACAAAGTATGCATGAACTTACAAATGATGCCACACATCAAACCTCATCATTACAAGAAAGTGCAAGAGCTTTAGAGCAAATGAATTCAACTATGAGTGAAATTTCTATCAAAGCACAAGATGTAGTTAAACAAAGTAATGATATTAAAAGTGTTACCACTATGATTTCAGATATTGCTGATCAAATTAACCTACTTGCATTAAATGCAGCTATTGAAGCAGCTCGTGCAGGAGAACATGGTCGTGGCTTTGCTGTTGTTGCTGATGAAGTTAGAAACTTAGCAGAAAGAACTCAAAAGTCTTTAGGTGAGATTGAAGCTAATACTAATATCTTAGCCCAGTCTATAAATGATATGGGCGAAGCTATAAAGGAAGAAGCTAATGATATTAGCCAAATTAATGAGTCAGTGGCTACTATAGAAAAACTTACACAACAAAATTCTCAAACAGCAATACATACAAATGCTATTGCAAATGAAGTAGATTCTTTAGCACAAGATATATTAAGTGAAACAAAAAAAAGAAAATTTTAAAAGATGCCTTTTTGGCATCTAGATTTAAGAAAAAGAAGGTTTAATTTGTTCTAACCAAGCATCAATTCTACTTTCGGTTAAATCCTCATGGTTATCATTATCTAATGCAAGCCCTACAAATTTATCTCCTTCTACCGCATCACTTGATTCAAAAGTATAACCACCTGTAGAAACTGAACCTACTAAATTTGCACCTGCTGCTTTTAAAGCCTGAGCAAGTTTTCCCATAGCACTACAATATGTATCTGAGTAGCTTTCACTATCTCCCATACCAAAAACTGCAACGGTTTTTCCACTAAGATTTAAAGCTGAAAAATCAAAACTATCCCAATCATCTTGAAAATCTCCACTTCCCCAAGTAGAAGTTCCGCAGATTAATTTATCATAAGAATTGATTTTTTCTGCATTAATATCTGCAATATTTAACACATCTGAAATTCCTAATTTTTGAGCGATCATATTTGCCGCACCTTCGGTATTTCCCATAGAGCTACCATAAATTACTGCTACTGACATTTAACATCTCCTTAAAATTTGATTATTAATAGTATAGGGAACTAATTTTAGCAAAGTTTTGTTATTTTCACATAAATTATGTCTTATTTCTTTATGTTGAGTAAAATTTTTATTTCTTGGATACACAATATAAAATATTTCAAAAACATTTTTTTTGATAATTTGCAAAGCTAAATTTATATCCTTTTTATTATCTTCAAAAAAAGAAGGCATAATAGCCATTTTATCATTGATAATAATGATATTTTCTTGAATATCTACCCTAGCCTTTACATTGCTTTTACAAATTTTATCATACACAAAAGACTCAAAAGCCACCTGTGGATCTAAGATAAAATTTGATGACATAAAAACATTTTGTATTAATCTAGCTAAAGCATATTTTGGCATCTTTGCTTCAAGCTGTAATTTATTTAAATTTCCTTCTTTATATGCTTTGATGATTTTATGAGAATATGGACAAAATTGTTTTATTTTACTAAATTTCAAAACCCTTTCTGTGATCATATTTTGGATTTTTAACTCAAAAATATTTCTTAAACTAGTAGCTTTTTTTGCATAAATATAAGGTATTTTTAGATCATTTTCCACCAAAGAATTATACAAATTTAAAAAAATAAAATTAATATTTTCTTGTTCTAAATCTCTAAATATTTTAGGTACCAAATCCTCTTTGTTATTAAAACCAAACATATTATGCCTTTTTTGTACATTCATAAGTTTGTTCAAGACCAAAAACCTTGCAATATTCGCAATATACACAACTCACACTGCGTTTAGCACAAACCAAAGGTATATTGCGTTTTTTTGCCTCTGTTTTAATTTTTTTCATGGTGTTGTGATTTAAAAAACTAGTAAGCATGACTATGCATTCAGTATTTTGCGGAATGGGTTTTCTATTTACCCTATTTTCATTTCTAGCATCCCAATGCTCTATACTTTTTGCGCCTAAATTTGTCAAAACTGCCTTAATTGGAGTAATTTCATCTGCACCTATAACCAAAACTGACATTGAGCTTTCCTTTTATAAAAATGATAATTGTTATTATAATTTATAAAAGATAAATTTTAACTGATACTCAATATCAATTTTTAAAATTATGTATTATAGGTTTGATCAAAAATATCTGCGTGTAAAATCTCTTCTAAAACCACTGTAGCATATGAACCTTTTTGCAAGAAAAATTCTAAAGTAAAATGAGCTTTTTCTTCATCATAATAACTTTTACAATCTTGCAAATAAGACCACATAAAGCGTCTTGAACCTTGCATTTTATCTTTAAACTCATATGCAAAAGAAAAAATCTCATCTTCTAATTTTTTAGCTAGACCTTCATTTGTTTCATAAGCTTTAGAGCCTATTAAAAGCCCCATAGAACTAATATCTTTTTGATTAAATCTTTCTACTTCACTTGGCAAATCTTCACATACAAAGCATTTACCAAAAGGATAATGCCCTAAAACTTCACCTTTTAAAATCTTAAAAAACTGCTTTTGATTTTTTAAACTTTTAATTTCATCTTTATCTAAATCATAAATTTGTTTTATTTCTTTTTCACTAAAATCATTGATAAAATGTGATAATTCCACCCTTTTACTCAAATATCTGTTAAAAAGTTCGCTTTGAAAGGCAGAAATTAAAAATTCTTGTATTTTTTTATTTTTGATTTTTTTACCTTTTAAAATTTCTAGTCCTTGTAAAAAATTATCTTGAAATTTACCAAAACGCTGATATCCAAAATAATTAGCAAAACCTTGTTCTTGGATATTTTTGAAAGCTTGTTCTATTTTTAAAGCATCTACTTTTGAAACTTTTTTTAATCTTATAAAAAATGAATTTCCTTTTAAATGCCCTATTCTAAGTTTATTATCATGATAAAAACTTTCTAAAATTTTCATCTTATCATGTTTAAAATTTTTTAAGCCCTCTTCAAATTTTTTAGGCATAGAAATATATTGAAAAGTTAAGCCTTGTTTATCTTTTAAACCACTATAACCAAAATCTCTCATTTTAACACCGCTTTGCTCACTTAAAATTCTCAAAGCTTCACTGGTGCTTAGATCTTTTTTTTTTATATGTAAAATAAGATGTTCACCTTTACCACTAAATTCATACAAAGGCTTTTCTCTTACTACAAAATCATTACTATTTTTTGAAAAATACACATTTATCGGGCTGTGTTTTAAAGTATATAAGGGCTTAAAAATGATGTTCTCTTCCATAAAATTTATACCTTCCTGTTGTTGTTTTTGCAAAAATATTTAGTTTAATTCTATGTTTTTTAGCCATATTTTGTATAAATACTTTATGTTTTTTATCAAAAGCAAATAAAATTTCATACTCTTCTGCACTATTTAAGCTAAATTTATCTAATTTTTTAAGAAATTTTATACCAAGTTGATTTATAAAGAGTATTCTCGATAGATCCTTATTTAAACCATCTGAAATATCCATACTCACTCTGACTTTTTTTGCTATATCATAAAAAAATTTCTGCCTTAAATTCGGTTTTATAAAACGATGTTTAGAATGCAATTTTCCACCGCGAAATAGTATATTTAAACCTTTTAAACTCTCACCTAATTTCCCACTAAAAGCAAGCAAATCTCCCTTTTTTAAACCTTTTCTAAAAATAGCCCTTTTATTCACTTTAGAAATAATAGTTATACTAATATTAATTTTCCTATCTGCTATAGTATCTCCGCCTATAATTTGCACCCCAAATTCTTTTGCGCTATCTAGCAAGCCTTTTTGCAAAGCTTTAACTTGTTTCATTTCTAAACATTTTGGTAAAGAAAGCCCTAAAAGAGCGTATTTTGGTGTAGCATTCATAGCAATTGCATCAGAAATATTAACGAGCATAGCTTTTGCACCAATTTGCTCTAAACTCATCCAAGAGCGTTTAAAATGCACATCCTCACAAAATAAATCTTTAGAATAACAATATCCATCGATGATTGCTCCATCATCTCCGTTGATAGAATTTGCAAAAGCATTTATAATAAATTTTTCTTTATCCATGTGAATATTTTATACAAAAAGCTTTTAATTTTATATAATAATCAAATTTTTATAAGTTTAAAATGTATATAATCAAAAATAATACCAAGGATAAAAAATGCAAATAACTTTAAGAATTTTTCGTTTTGATAAAGATAGTGATTATTTAGCTTATTATAAACCATATGTTTATGATAGTAAAAATTTTAAAAGTGTTTATGATATTTTAAGTCAGATTAAAAAAGATGATATATATTTTGATTTTGAAGAAAATCCAGAAAGTTGTATTAAAGTTAATCAAGTTACCATTAGACAAAGAAGAGATTTAAGTAATATTATTGAAAGATTTGGAAAAGAACTCATCATAGAACCACTCGATACTAAAAGAGCTATTAAAGACTTGATCATGGATAAGAGTGATTTTTTAGAAAAACTTGAACTTTTTAAAGGACTTATTGACATACATGATATAGAGCTTTACAAGCAATATGACTTTTTATATTATACAAGCGAAGTAAGAGAATTTCTACCTGAATATTTAGGAGATAGTTTCTTTATATTTGCCTATAAAATGCTACTTAAATATCCAGAAAAAACTCCACAATTTTTAAAATTGATAGCAGATGAAGAAAAAGGAATTTATTATCATACTAAATTCAAAAATTTTATTTCATCTAATGAGCTTGACTATGAATCTTACATCAAAGAATTAAAAGTTATGCTTGTAAAATCAGGTCTTGCAAGAAGTATTTTTTAAGGAATTAAAATGTATAAAATTTACACCAATAGCAATAATGATTTATTTTGTTATTTTGATATTATCAAAAATGTCTTAGATACAGTCGGTGTTGAAAGCACATTATGTGAAAAACCTTTGGGTAAAAATTATTTTATTATTGACTATGATCCTAAAGATATTTTAGATGAATATTCTAGAATGATGGATGAGAATAATATCTTAGCTTGCGAATATAGCTCTTATGAAATTATGAGTAAAATCGATAAGATTAAATACGCTCCAGAGTTTTTTTTAAAATACTTAAAAACAGAACACATTAAATATTTTTTTGATAAATTTAACATAGGTGTATATCAAGGATTTTCCCATGCTAATTGCTCTTTAGAACTTGCTAAGATTCTTAAAGCAAATATAATTGATTTTGAAAGAAAATATAAGAGTTGTGGCTATGGGTTCTTAAGTTTAAATGCGCAATTAGCTTATAAAAGTGCAGCAGCAATCATTTTAGATGCTTATGATAGTGGTTGTGATTTTTTAGTTGTAGAAGATTTTTATTCTTTTTATATGTTTGATAAGTGTTCTAAAGAATTACAAGCAATTTCAAATAGAAATTTTGAAGATTTTTATATTTTAAGTTTCGCAGAGCTTGCAAATTTAGCTCTAGGTATAGTACCATACACTTTAAAAAAACACAAATTAAAAGTGAGTTTAGTCAATGAAAATCGCTCTTGAATGCAAGGATTTAATTTTAGAAAAAACTTTAGAAATTGCTTTAAAAGATTTTTTAGTTTTAAAAAAAGATTGTGATTTTTTAGTCTGTGATGAAAAAATCAACACACAAAAGCCACAATTTATCATCAACAAAAAATCAAATTTCTTAACTCACCCTTTTAACATAGAAGAGTTGCTATGTGCTTTAAATGATTTCAATGCAAGCTTGCAAAATATTGCCTATAAAATAGCAATGCGTGAGAAAAAAATTATGAATCAAAAATGTGAAGCCATTTTAGAACAACTACGCCAAGAAAGTCATGAAAAAATCGATGCAATATTTGATCTTTATAAAACAGAGTTAAAAAATCTTATCAAAGAAGAAAATAATAATGCATAAAACACAAGAATATCAAAGCGTAAGAGATTTTTTAAAAAATTACAAAGAGGATAAAAAAACAAGCTCAAAAAAACAAGCTCAAAAAATTTACACCACTATAGAAAGTGGAATTTATAAGGGTAAAAAAATTTTACTTCCTAGCCTAGATACCACAAGAAGCACTAAAAGCATAGTAAAATCATGTGTTTTTAATGTTTTGCGTTTTTCTTTACAAGATAAGGTTTTTATAGAGGCCTTTGGAGGAAGTGCTTTGATGGCATTAGAAGCAAGAAGCAATGGTTGTTTAAAAAGTTATGCCATAGAAAAAGATAAAAAGGCTTATGAAATAGCTTTAAAAAACGCTTCTGGTGTTGATCAAAATACCCTTTGTTTTAATGATGATACTTTTAAAAAAACTCCTCAAATTATTCAAAATTCTAAAGAAGATATTATTTTATATCTTGATCCTCCATTTGATATTAGAGAAGGTTTTTTTGATATTTATGAAAAAACTTTAAAATTGATAGAAAATATACAAAATTCAAATGTAAAAATCATTATCATAGAACACCACAGCACTTTTAAAACTCCAACTAAAATACAAGATTATGAAAAAACTAAAGAAAAAAAATTTGGCTCAACTACTCTAAGTTTTTACTCCTTTATATAAATTTGGAACTTTTTTTGCTTTAATTTTATGAAAATAGCATAGATTAAAGGAAGAATCGATGAGAATATTACTATTTTGCTTGGTATTAAATCTAAGCATTTTTGCAGCTACTATTAAAGAACTTACTAATGTAGTAGGTGTTAGAGATAACCAACTTATAGGATATGGTTTGGTTGTTGGCTTAAACGGAAGTGGAGATGGTACAAGTAGTGAATTTACTCTACAATCTATTTCAAATATGCTTCAGGGTATGAATGTAAAAGTTAGCCCAGGTGATATAAAATCAAAAAATACAGCAGCAGTAATGGTAACAGCAAAGCTTCCTGCTTTTGCAAGAAGTGGGGATAAGCTTGATGTAAGTGTGGCTTCTTTAGGTGATGCAAAATCTTTACAAGGTGGAACCTTACTTATGACAGCTCTAAAAGGAGTTGATGGAGAGATTTATGCAGTAGCTCAAGGTTCATTAGCTATAGGTGGACTTAGCCCAAGACCGGGTGCAGCAGGAACACACTCAACCTCAGCAAATGTTATTAATGGCGCTGTAGTAGAAAGAGAAATTCCACAAAACTTTAGCCAAAGTGAAGATTTGATTTTAAGCTTAAAAGAAGCAGATTTTAAAACAGCTAATAATATAGAAAGAGTTTTAAATACTATTTTTGACACAGATATAGCAAAAGCTTTAGATTCTAGAACTATAAAATTAACAAAACCTGAAGAATTTTCTCATGTTGAATTTATGGCAAGAGTATTAGAACAAGATATAGCTTATACCCCAGAAAGCAAAGTGATTATTGATGAAAGAACAGGAACTATCGTAGCGGGAGTAAATATAGAAGTTGAACCTATATTAATTACTCATAAAGATATTACTATAAAAATTGATCCAAACAATACCGTAGCTTTAGGACAAAATGAAATCGATATGAAAGATGGTGGTATTTTAGACCCTGTATCTAATACTTTAAAAATCACAAACAATAAAACAACAGTAGCAAACATAGCTAGAATGTTAAATAAACTTGGAGCAGCACCAAATGATATCATAGCTATTATGCAAAATCTAAAAAGAGCTGGTGCAATCAGTGCTGAATTAGAGGTGATATGATGAGAGTTGATAATTATTTAGCGAGCAAAAATTACAGCAGTGAGCTTTATGAAAACATTACCAAGCATAATAATAGCTATAAGGCTGCTAAAAACTATGCAGATAGTGCTTTTAAAAATGATTTAACTCATATACAAGCATTAAATGATGAAGATAAAGCTTTAAAAGAACAAACCGATGCTTTTGAAGCTTTCTTAATTAAAAGTGTTTTGGATATTTCTTTAAAACAAGAAAATTCTTTATTTGGAAAAGATGCAAGTGATGAAATTTATTCATCTATGTATAATGATACTATGAGTAAAGCATTAAGTGGTGGTTTAGGTTTTTCAAAATTATTATTTGATTATTTAAAAGAAAGGCGTTAAGTTATTTTTTTAAGTGTCGATATGGTTCTTAGAGTTTTTCAATAGAACTGGAGGCTTAAAATGATAAACCCTATACATCAAAGCTATGTGGCTCAAGTTGCTACTAGCGATATAAATAAAACAGAAAACAAAGAAAATAACAAGGCAAAAGAAACTCAAAAGGTAGAAGAAAATAAGGCATCTTTTATTGCTTCACAAATAAAGAATGGCGAGTATAAAATAGACTTGCAAGCCACTTCAAAAGCAATAGTAGATTCTTTATTATAATTTTTATCCTTTTTTGGGTTAGTGCCTAAGAAAGGATAAAAATGGTTAAACAACACTTAGACAAAACAAATTCTATTTTAGAAAAACTCATCAATCTTACTTTAGAAGATATAGCTCAAATTCAAGCTGCTAATCACCAACATGTTAGCAAAAGCGTAGAAGAAAAAACTAAACTTGTAAATGATTTTCAAATTGCTAAAAAAAATCTTGATAAGGCTTTAGTAGAACTTAGTAATCAAGGAAACAATAAAGGTTTAGACGAACTTTTAGATGATGAAGATAAAGAAAAACTTGCTCTTTTAAAGCAAAATTTAAACACCTTACATCAAAAAAATAAAGAATATGCTAAATTGGCTCTTATTATTAAAAATTTTTACGACAATCTTTTAAATACAATGTTTGAACAAAATGGAACAAATAATGCTTATGGGGATAATAAGACAATTCCAGATTCATTATTTAAGATCAATGTTTAAAGGCTAAGTCATGGGAATTTTTGATAGTTTATATACAGGGGTTAGTGGTATAAGAGCTGCTGAACTTCAAATCAATACCACAGGTAACAATATCTCTAATGCAAATGCAGTATTTTATACTAGACAAAGAGCGGTGCAAAGTTCAGGTATGTCTCTTGATAGAGGTGGCTTACACTTAGGAACAGGTACGCAAATTGATACTATTAAAAGATTGCATGATGAGCATTCTTATTATGAGCTAAAAAACGCCACTACTCAACAAAACTATACAAATTATTTAGGACAAATTTTACAAGAAGCAAGTCAAAGATTTCCTGATATGCAAGGAACTGGTATTTTACAAGATTATAAAAATTACTATGATGCGTGGAATAACTTTGCTTCCAACCCAAGCGATGGAGCAAGTAAAATAGATCTTGTTAATAGCGCAAACACATTAGCTCAAAACATACAAAAAACATTACAAGATCTTAGCAAAATGCAACAAACAGTTAATGAGCAAATTCAACAAACCGTAGATGAGATTAATAACATTGGTCAAGAAATTGCAAATATTAATAAACAACTTGAAAATGAAGAAGTTTTACCTACCGATAATGCAAATCAACTAAGAGATAAAAGAGATGAACTTGAACTTAGACTTTCAAAGTTAGTTAATGCTGTTGCTTGGAAAGGAACAAGCTCTCAAGATAGTACTTTAGAATCTACCATGACTGATTCTGGAAGATATTATGATTTAAGCATTCAAGGCTTTAGTATAGTAAATGGCTCTAGCTTTCACCCTTTAAAATTAGATAATAACAACCCTAATGGTTTTTATCAAATTTATTATGAAGTAAATGATGAAAACCGCTATGATTTAACAAGCAAAATTTCAGGTGGGCAGCTTGGTGCTCAACTTGATCTTAGAGGTAGAAATTATGATGGCAATCATGATACTTACAGCGATGGAAAATTACAAGAGTATAAAGATATGCTCAATACCTTTACAAAAACACTCATAACTCAAACTAATAATGTCTATGCTCAAGCAGCAACCGATAAAGTAAATTCAGATGATTTAAAAGGTTTAAAATCTGATACTTCTTTAATGAGTTATGATAAAAACATCCAAGCAGGAAGCTTTGACATCACAGTTTATGATGAAAAAGGTAATGCAGTAGCTACTAGAACTATAAAAATAGATGTCAATACCACTATAGAAGATGTTATTAAACAAATCAATGCAGATGTTGATGATAATAAAGATGGTGTTAGCGGTAATGATTTAAATGATTATTTTCAAGCCTTTTATCATTATGATGGAAAAAGTGATAGTGGAAATTTCCAAATCAATGGCTTAAAAAAAGGTTATAAAATAGCTTTTAAGGATAATGGCACAAATTTCCCAGGCGCTTTAAATGTATCTTCATTTTTCAATGGTCAAGATGCAAGTAGCATTAATGTAAATTCAAGCATTAGAAATGATCCAAATAGCTTAAAAGCTAGTTCAAACGGAGTTGATGGAAATAACGATGTAGCTAATGCTATGTTGCAACTTCAAAATCAAAAAGTAAATTTTTATAATAAAGATGGTACAGTAGATACTATGACTTTGGATGGATATTATAGAAAATTTACAGGCCAAATTGCTTCAGATGCTGAAAGCAATGGCTTTGCGCATGCAACTAATATGACGGTATTTAATACAGCTTATGCAGAATATCAATCAAAAAGTGGTGTAAATACCAATGAAGAATTAGCAGCACTCATACAATATCAAGCAAGTTATGGCGCTGCAGCTAAAATCGTAACTACCGTTGATCAAATGCTTGAAACCTTACTTGGTTTAAAATCTTAATGCAAATTAAAGCTCTTTTAGATGAAGCAATTTTAAGCAAAAACACTCAAAAAGAGCTTTTCTCTCATCCTGATCCTTTACAAATTGCAAGTGTTTATAAAGATGAAAATATAGCCTTGCTTTGTGCTTTATTTGCCTATGGAAATGCTAAAAATATTGTAAATTTTTTAAATAAACTTGATTTTTCCTTGCTTGAGAAAAGCGATGAGATTATTAAAAAAGAATGTAAAAATCTAAAATACCGCTTTCAAAACTCTCAAGATATAGCTCAAATTTTCATCACACTCAAGCGCTTAAAAAATGAAGATAGTATAGAAAATATTTTTACCAAAACTTATCAAAAAGAGCAAAACATAACACAAGCAATAAAAGCTTTCATAGAAACAATTTACAAGCTTAATCCTTATAAAAGTTATGGTTATGAATTTTTCTTTTCAAAAGAATTTAACATTCCAAAAGGTCCTTTAAAAAGATACAATATGTATCTTAGGTGGATGGTAAGAAAAGATGAATTAGATTTAGGTTTGTTTAAAAATATAGACAAAAAAGATTTACTCATACCCTTAGACACTCATACTCATAAAGTTTCATTAAAACTTAAGCTTTTAAAGCGTAAGATTTATGATTTTAAAAGTGTTTTAGAACTTACGCAAAGTCTTAAAAAATTCGATCCTACTGATCCTATAAAATATGATTTTGCTCTATATAGAATCGGACAAAACAAGGAAAGCTTATGGAGCTTGAATTAACTTATTATGTGATTTTATTCTTTGTTGCTGCTTTTGCAGGTTGTGTTGATGCGATTGTAGGTGGTGGTGGGCTTATTACCATACCTGCTTTATTTGCTTGTGGTATTCCTCCTCATTTAGCCCTAGCTACTAATAAACTTCAAAGTACCTTTGGATCACTCACTGCGGTTTTAGCTTATAGAAAATCTATGCATATAGAAAAGATAGCTTTGGGAATTTTATTTACTGCTATTGGAGCTGCCATTGGAACTTATGCAGTCTTACTAATAGATCAAAATGCTGTTAAAATCATTGTATTAATTTGCCTTGTTTTAATCTTTTTTTACACTATTTTCAAGCCTGATTTAGGCCATGTACATAATAAAGCTAAAATGAGTACTACAAGCTTTCAAATCATCTTTGGCTTGCTACTTGGTTTTTATGATGGTTTTTTAGGACCTGGTACTGGTTCTTTTTGGATTTTTGCTTGCGTGATATTTCTTGGTTTTAGCATGAAAAATGCAAGCATTAATACTAAAATCTTAAATTTTACTAGCAATGTAGTAGCTTTAGGGGTATTTTTATACTCTTATGAGGTGCTTTGGAAAGTTGGTATTTTAATGGGTATAGGTCAAATTTTAGGTGCTTTTATAGGATCAAAACTAGTCTTAAAAACGCAAGGAACTTTTATCAAAAAACTCTTTTTGATTATGGTTGCTTTAACTATAGCTAAGGTTGCTTATGATTATCTTGCTTAAATTTCTTGACTAATTTGCCACATAGGTAAAAATACACCCAAGGCTAAAACTAAAATCAAACTCGCCATAAAAATTGTCATCAAAGGCTCCAAAACACTCAAAAGCTTTTGAGTATAATTTTCTTTTTTATACTCATAAAACAAAGCAAGCTCATAAGTGCTTTCATCTAATTTAGAACTTTTTAAAGCTAAATTTAACATTCTTATCACAAAAGACTCAAAAAGCTTTGTGTTAGAAAAAGCCTGAGCTAAATCAAGTCCTGATTCAAATGAAGTCTTTATAATAAACATTTTGTTTTTAAAGAATTGATTTTCTATACCTTCACAAGCAAGTTTAAAAGCTCTTTTTATATCCACCCCTGCTTTTAATAAATATGAAAAAATTAAGAAAAAGCAAAATTTATCTTGATAAAATATTATTTTTCCAAAAATGGGAAAATAAAAAAGAATTTTATGAAAAAACAAAGACTTCCTAAAAAAATAAGTAAGTATTATAAAAAATCCTATATTTAATAAAATAATCATGTAAAAATGACTAAAAAAATCAGCTATAATAAAAAGAATTTGAGTGATTTTTGGCAAATCCAATTCAAGTTGTAAAAATAAAGTTTTAAATTCAGGCAAAACTAAAGTTATAAGAATAAAAAAAGCAAAAATAATACACATAAAAACGAAAAGTGGGTAAGCTATAGCCTTTTTTAACTGCTTAAAACTATAAAGATTTTTTTCTTTTAAACTAATAATAATATCAAGAGCCTTATGTAAATCTTCTCTGCCATCACAAATTTTTAAAATAGCACATTCTCTAGAATTTAAAATATCTTTAAAGGCTTCATTATAAGAACTTCCATTATTGAGTTTATTATAAATTGTATTAAAAATTTTAATATTTTGTTTTTCATAGCTTGATTTTAAAAATTCTAAAATTGCTTCCTGTAAGCTTAATCCTGCCTTTAAGATCATATTTAAATCCTTAAGAATGAAAATAAGCTCTTCTTCTTTGATTTTATGTTTTATCGGTTTGAAATATTCTTCAACACTAATAATATTTACAAATGACTTTAACGCAAAATTTCTAGCTTCATATAAATTTCTAGCCCTTATTATATATTGTTTTTGCTCTTTATTTAATACATAAAAAATAACAAATTTTTTCAAAAACTAATCTTTCTTAACTCATCTATACTTGTTAAGCCAAGTTTTGCCTTTTCTAAAGCATCCATACCTAAAGTCAAAAAACCTTTTTTTAAAGCGTATGTTAAAATATTTTCATAATTTGCATTATTTTCTATCATATTTTTTAAATTATGATCTAAAAACAAAAATTCAGCTACCATTAAACGCCCTTTATATCCACTATACATACACTCAACACAACCTTTTGCTTTGTAAAATTTTCCTTCAAAAACTTGATTTTGAAAGTAAAATTTTTCCTTGTTAGGTTCTTTACATTCACATAGTTTTCTTACTAATCGTTGAGCTATAATTAAATTAAGAGAATGAGCTATTAAGTATTCTCTTGCACCCATATGCTTCATTCTAAAAATAGCTTCTATAGCGCCATTAGTGTGTAGGGTACTTAAAACTAAATGTCCGCTTAAAGAAGCTTTTAAAACTATATCCAAACTATCCTCATCTCTAATTTCACCTATCATAATCACATCAGGATCGTGTCTTAAAACTGCTCTTAAAGCTTTGTGAAAATCAAATCCGGCTTTAGAATTTAAAAGAATTTGTTGAGCATATTTAAGTTTATATTCTATAGGATCTTCTAGAGTGATGATTTTTTTACTTTGTTCAATTTCATTTAAAATAGCATGCATAAAAGTACTTTTACCACTCCCTGTTGGCCCACAAAACAAAATCAGACCATAAGGTGCATTCGTGTGTTTTTTCAGCTGAATTAAATTTTCTTCTTTGATAAAAAGTTTATCAAGTTTTAAAACATATCCATCTTGTTTTAAAATTCTAAACACTACGCTTTGTCCAAATAATAAAGGCATAATTGAAACTCTAAAATCATATTTTTGTTCTAAAATGATTTTAGAAAAACTCCCATCTTGAGCTTGTCTTTGTTCAGCTACATTAAGCAAAGCAATAATTTTTACATGCAACAATAAGGCTTGGTATGATTTTGCATCAAAACTATATATATATTTTAACTCCCCATCTATTCTAAATCTTATATATACTTCATTTTCTAAAGGCTCTAAATGGATATCACTTGCTCTTAAAAAACAAGCATAAGTTAAAATTAAATTCAAAAACTGCTCTAATAAAAATTCATCTTTATTTTCATCACTTTTCAAACTAAGCTCTAATCTATTAAGATGATTTTGAAATTTAATTAAAAATTTAACCCTTTCTAGCAAAAATTCAAATTGCGTAAAAACACAAAGAAAAATCTTGATAGTTTTAAAACGATATAAATTTTGTATTTTTTCCAAAACATTCTCTTCCAATGGTTTAAAGGAAGCTATATGGATATTTTCATCATCTTCATAAAAACAAAAAATATCATGTTGTTCTATTAAAGAAAAAGGCAAAATGTGAAGATATTTTTCAAAATCAAAAGTTTGATTTAAATTTAAAAATTCCATTTTATATTGAGAAGCAATTTCTTTTAAAGAATACTCACTTAAGTTTTTTAATTTTTGATGTGTATCACTCAAAATAAATCTCCAAAAGCTTTTCGTATTCTTTTTTAGCTATTAAAGCATCTTCATATCTTCCGAGTTTTATTTTAGCATTAATAAAAACAAGCCAAGCTTCTTTTTGCAATAAATCAAAATCATTAGCCTCTATAGCCCAAAAAACTGCTTGTTTGTATTCTTTATTTTGATAAAAATATTTTGCTAAATTTAAAGCATTTTCATAGTTTGGTTGATTAATGAATTTTTCATAAAATATGTTTTGATCGAAACTATTGTTTTGAATTTCTATAGCATTTAAAAAAGAAAAACATATTAAGATTTTAAAACATATCATCTTCATGCTGAAAACCTAGGTCTTTTAAACTTAAAATTTTATTATTAGTTTTTACTAAACTTGGTTTGATAATAAAAACTATTTCGCTAATATCTTCATAATTTTGTTTTCCTTGAAATAAAGCTCCAAAAAGTGGAATTTTAGATAAAATGCTTATTTCATTATGATTATTAATGGTATTTTTACTAATCAATCCGCCTAAAATTAAAGTTTGTCCATCATCAACCTCAACTACAGTAGAAAGCTTTTTTTGTATAGTATCTGGCGCTATATTTCTTGGTTTGCTTTGTCTATGATTATCAAAACTATATTTAAAATCACTCAAGCTTGGATTAATCCTAAGCATAATTTTATGATCATCTGAAATCTCAGGCAATATATTAAGTAAAATTCCTACAAAAATAGAATAATTATTATATATTTCACTAACTATTGTACCATTTTCTGTTCCTTTAGAACTTTCTTTTACTTGATAATTTATTGTATCGCCTATAGAAATAATAGCTTGCTGATTGTTTAAAGCCATAAGTTTTGGGTTAGAAAGTATAGTTGTTTTACCATTTTCTTGTAATAAATTTAAAATAGCTTTGGTTTCAATATTTGCTTTTAAGTTAATATTTCTAACACCATCTTTATTAATTATAAAATCATTATCATCACCATTAAGTTTAAAAGCAAGTTCTTGCCAATTAATTCCACTTGAATGATTTTTGTTTAAATGCACAGCAACAATACTTACATCAATTAAAACTTGTTTTTTAAGTCTTTTATTTAAGTCATCTAAATATTTTCCAACTCTTGCAAGTTCATATGGAGTTGCATTTAAAGTAATAATTCCTGCATTAGTATTGACAATAGGTTTAGTTGTATTTTCATCCAACAAAGCTTGAATTTCTTCTGAAATTTTCTCCCAAAAATCAAATTTATCAGTACTAATAACTAAATTATCTACTTCTTTATAATTATCATAATCTCCTTGTTTTGGTCTAGAATCCACTGAAGCTTTAGTAATACTTTGTCCTTCTCTAATAGAACTTATATAATGCACTTTAAAAGTTTTAACTTGTTTTCCATAAATTTTTAAAGCATTTTTATCGTATTCATAAGCAAGATTGTTTTCCACCAATAAAAGCTTAAAAATCTCTCTTAAAGACATTTTCTTTATATGTAAATAATTTTGAGCATGCATTAATTTTTCTTGAGCAAAAATATCTTTGATAATAATACTAAAATCACACTCTCTTCCGAGTTCATTTAAAATTTCAAGCAAAGAAGTTTTGTTTTCTACTCTTATATTGAAAAAATGCTGATTACACTGCATGGCAAATACATTTGTAAAAAACAAAAAATTAATACATAAAAATACTATTTTTTTCATACAAATTTACAACCATTATTTTTTCTTCCTTTTTTAATACAACTTGAGAATTTCTAATTTCAACTATTTTAAAACCATCAATATAATCGTTTAAAGCATACCACTTATCATTAATCTTAATCTTATTTGAAACAATAGCTTGCAAAGAAAAATTAGATTTTATATTTGTAGTCTTTTTAAAAAAAGGATCTTGAATTGAAATTAAATTATCAACATAACAATTTTGATTTAAAAATGGATAATTAACACCAAAAGCATTAATTATCCATAAAACAAGAATAAAAATTCGAAACAAAATTAATTTTCATTGCTAAAATCAGCACTTGCTAAACGCTTAAGCTGTCTGTAACGACGTTGTGCCTCTGCTTTATTTTTTTCAAATAATTCTTTTGCTTGCTCAGGATTTGATTTTTTCAAAGAATTATAACGAACTTCATTCATTAAAAAGCTTTCATATAAATCCCAATCAGGTTCTTTTGAAGAAATTGTTAAAGGATTTTTACCTTCAGCTTCTAAACGCGGATCATAAATATAAGTTGGCCAATATCCACATTTTGTAGCTAACTCTGCTTGATTTCCTGAATTTCCAAGTCCACCTTTAATACCATGAGCTATACAAGGAGAATAAGCAATAATCAAAGAAGGTCCATCATAAGCTTCTGCCGCCATTACAGCTTTTAACAATTGTGCATAATTTGCATTAGAATTTACTTGAGCCACAAAAATATAACCATAAGTCATAGCAATTTGACCAAGATCTTTTTTCTGTACTGGCTTACCTGCTGCAGCAAACTGTGCTACTGAACCTGTTCTTGAAGATTTTGAGCTCTGACCGCCTGTGTTAGAATACACTTCAGTATCAAGCACTAAAATATTTACATTCTCACCGCTTGCCAAAACATGATCAAGTCCACCATAACCTATATCATAAGCCCAGCCATCACCACCAAAAATCCAATGTGATTTTTTACTTAAATAGCTTTTAAGTTCTAAAATATCATTAACTGCTTTGATTTGCTTATTTTCTTCTAACAATGGAACTAATTTATCTCTTAATTCCAAAGAAACTTTAGAATCTTCTTTATTTGCAATCCACTCTTTATATAATGCAGAAAGTGCGTTAGGTACTTCTTGCATACTTTCATTCATTATGTGTTCTATTTTATGTCTTGTAGTTTCAGTTGCTATTTTCATACCAAGACCAAATTCAGCATTATCTTCAAATAAAGAATTGCCCCAAGCAGGTCCATGACCATTTTTATTGCTTTTTCTATATGGAGTTGAAGGAGCTGAGCCACCATAAATAGAACTACAACCAGTTGCATTAGCAACAATCATTCTTTCACCAAATAATCTAGTAATTAAAGTAATATAAGGAGTTTCTCCACACCCTGGACATGCTCCATGAAATTCAAATAAAGGTTGAGCAAATTGGATGCCTTTGGTATTTTCTCTATTTAAAATATTATCTTTATAACTTACTTTTTTGAATAAATAATCTGCATTTTCTTGCTCACCATGATCAAGCTCTTCACCTAGTGGTACCATCACTAAAGATTTTTCTTTGGTAGGACACTCATGCACACAAAGCTCACAACCTGTACAATCAAGCGGCGAAACTTGAATTTTGAAATTTAATTTTTGTTCTTTCACGCCTTTTGCATTTAAGCTGTGCTCTTTTACACCTGCTGGAGCATTGTTTAATTCTTCTTCATCAATCAAGAAAGGTCTGATAACTGCATGAGGGCATACTGAAGCACATTGATTACACTGAATACAATTAGTTTCTATCCATCTTGGCACCATAACACCAACGCCTCTTTTTTCATACTCAGTAGTACCATGCTCAAAACTACCATCTTCATAGCCCAAAAATGCCGAAACTGGTAAATCATCGCCCTTAGCTGCATTCATAGGTTTTGCGATTTTTTCAACAAACTCAGTACCTTTATAAGCTATAGTTTCTTCTTTTGCTTCATTAGCTAAATTTACCCAAGAAGGATCAATATCAACTTTTACAAGTCCATCTGCACCTACATCAATGGCTTTATAATTCATTTCAACTATAGCATCACCTTTTTTACTATATGATTTATAAGCTAATTCTTTCATATATTTTTGCGCATCTTCAAAAGGAATAATATTAGCAAGTTTGAAAAATGCTGATTGCATAATCGTGTTTGTTCTACTACCTAGTCCTATCTCTCTAGCAAGTTTTGTAGCATTAATGATATAAAAATTAATTTCCTTTTGTGCTAAAACTCTTTTTACTGCATTTGGAATTTTTTCAATAGTTTCTTGCGCACTCCAAATACTATTTAAAAGGAAAGTTCCACCTTTTCTAATGCCTGCTAAAACATCATAAATTTCTAAATAAGCAGCCACTGAACACGCTACAAAATGCGGCGTAGAAACTAGATAAGTTGAAGTGATAGGTTTTTTAGAAAATCTTAGATGGCTTCTTGTATAACCACCTGATTTTTTAGAATCATAAGCAAAATAAGCTTGCGCATAAAAGTCTGTTTTATCCCCTATAATTTTAATAGAATTTTTATTTGCACCTACAGTACCATCAGCACCAAGTCCATAGAATAAGCACTCTATAGTACTTTCATCACCTAAAGAAATTTTCTCTCCCACAGGCAATGAGGTAAAGGTTACATCATCATTAATTCCTATGGTAAAACCATCTTTTGGATTAGCTTGATTTAGGTTTTCAAAAACTGCTATTAGCTGAGCAGGATCAACATCTTTTGAAGAAAGTCCATATCTACCACCAACGATTAAAGGTGCTTTTTCTTTTCCATAATATGCACTTTTTAAATCCAAATAAAGTGGCTCGCCTAAACTTCCTGGCTCTTTAGTTCTATCTAAAACAGCTATTTTTTCAACACTTTGAGGCATTACATCAAATAAATATTTTAAACTAAACGGTCTATATAAATGAACTTTTAAAACCCCTACTTTTTCGCCTTTGTTGTTTAGATGATCTACAACCTCTTTTAAAGCTTCAGTCACTGAACCCATTGCTACTACAATGCGTGTTGCGTTTTTATCCCCATAATATACAAAAGGTTTGTATTCTCTTCCTGTAATTTTTGAAATTTCTTGCATATATTCATTAACAATGTCAGGAATAGCTTCATAATATTTATTTGCTAACTCTCTTGTTTGAAAATAAATATCATCATTCTGAGCTGTACCTCTTGTTTTTGGATTTTCTGGATTTAGACAGGAATTTCTAAATTCCAATAAAGCCTTACGATCCAGTAAGCGATCAAAATGTGCATAATCCATTACTTCAATTTTTTGGATTTCATGAGAGGTTCTAAAACCATCAAAAAAATGCATAAAAGGCACTCTACCTTTGATAGCTGCTAGGTGTGCAACACCTGCTAAATCCATACTTTCTTGCACAGAATGCGAACAAAGCATAGCAAAACCTGTTTGTCTTGCAGCATAAATATCTTGATGATCTCCAAAAATAGATAGCGCTTGAGATGCTAAAGCTCTAGCTGCCACATGAATTACTCCAGGTAAAAGTTGACCTGCAATTTTATACATATTTGGTATTTTTAACAAAAGTCCTTGAGAAGCGGTATAAGTCGTGGTTAAAGAACCTGCTTGCAAAGACCCATGAACTGTCCCTGCTGCACCTGCTTCACTTTGCATTTCTACAACTTTAACTGGCACTCCAAAAAGATTTTTTTTGCCTTGAGAAGCCCATATGTCAGTATAATCAGCCATAGGAGAGCTTGGAGTGATAGGATAAATTCCAGCAACCTCTGTAAATGCATAAGCAGCGTAAGCTGCTGCTTCATTACCATCCATCGTTTTCATTATTTTACTCATTTAATCTATCCTTATAATTAAATAATTACTTAAAGTCAATAACTACTTTATCTTTAATTGTCTTAAACAATAATAAAAATTTTTTATTATTTATAGGTATAGAGTTTAAATGGGAAATTATCGGATATTTCTTATATATTTTATGGCTTCATAGGTATTTTTAAAAAGCGGAATTTCAAATTTAGCTAAACTTTCTTTACTTTCATAACCACTACTTACAGCCACAGGAATAATATTGGCATTTTGAGCAGCTTTTATATCTAAATGAGTATCACCTACCATAAAAGCATTTTCTTTGTTTTTAGAAAGTTTCTTCAAAGCTAATAAAATAGGCTCAGCATCTGGCTTTGGACAAGTTACATCGTCTCTACCTATAATAACTTTAAAATGCTCTCCTATACCTAAATGATCAAGTAAAGGTTTAGAAAATTTAGAACTTTTAGTCGTAACAACAGCTAAATCAGCAAATAAACTAGCCTCATATACACTTTCTTTTGCAAAAGGAAGTAAAGAAGTTTGTTCTATATAGATTTTTTGATATACATTTCTATAAGCATTAATATATTCACTTGTTTTCTCTTTTGCCACACCAAGCTTTTCAAAAGCTACATCCAAAGGAAAACCTATCAAAGCCTTAATAGCTTCATGATCTCTTAAAGGCTCATTAAAAGCTTTAAAAGCAGCATCAAATCCATCTAAAATGGCACTTGTAGAATCTATCAAAGTGCCATCTAAATCAAATAAAATTGTCTTTTTTAGCAAAATTTATTCTTTAATAAAAAATTTTGCTTCAACGCGTCTATTTTGCGCACGACCTTCTTTGGTATCATTGCTTGCTTTTGGCTTTTCAAAACCATAGCCTTTAGTTACAATTTTTTCTTTAGCAACACCTGTTTTTTCAAGTTCCTTCGCTACGGCATTAGCACGCTCTAATGATAATTTTTGATTATAAGCCTTAGGACCTGTACTATCTGTATGGCCTTCTAAAATAGTATAGTATTGAGGATTTTCTTCTAAGATCTTACCTACTTCTTGAATTTTTTGAGCAAATTCTGGATTTATATTAGTCTGATCAAAACCAAAATGTCCCTCAAGGGCTATTGTTTTTTCACAACCTATATGATCAAGCAAAGCACCTTTTCTTGGTTCTGAACATGTTTTATCGATTTGTTTTACTTGTGGCTTTTCTTCAATTTGCTTTGTTTCAACATTAGGAGTTTTTGGAGCTTTATTGCCAAAATAAAAACTTAAACCAACACTAGAAATTAAATTATGTTCGCCATTGTTGAATTTAATTTGATCTCTTGCTTCAAGTCTTAAAGCTAAATCTTCTCCAAGTGCGAATTTAAAACCCGCACCATATTGAGCAAACATACCACTTTTATTTTCATAAGCCCCATGACTTAAATACTCATAACCTGTTCCTAATAATCCATATAAATACACATGATTAGCTAAATCAATTCCTTTAATAGCATTCACATAAAATCTCGAAACACTAGTATTTGTATGTGTATTATCATTTGGATTATTATATTTTGCATTATCATAATACTCTAAACCAAGTTCAGCTTGATCTATCCATAAATCATCATAGTGGTAGCCAAATCTTAAGCCAACTCCACCATAATTTTTAAGATCTAAATTTCCTTCTGGTGTTGTATAGTTAAAGGTCGGGGTTATTTCTATTTTGCTAGCATCAAAAGCAAATAAAACACTAGCTAAACTAACTAAGCTTATAATTTTTTTCATAACAATCCTTATAAAATAAATTGAGCGATTATATAAAAAAGAAGATTAAAATAAAATAAGCCCCTTTGGGTAAGGGGCTTAAATTTACTACAAAAAGGAGGTTTCCCTGATCGGACCTTGGAATTATAAATATTTATTCTAAACAAAAAATCCTTTGATTTTAAATAAAATAAAAATATATGAAAAAAATATGATTTTTTTTAAAAAAATAGAGAAAATGGATCCAAAATGGATCCAAAAAATATTAGCGTTTAGAGAATTGTGGGCTTCTTCTTGCTTTTCTGCGACCGTATTTTTTACGCTCAACAGTTCTACTATCTCTAGTAAGAAGTCCTTTTGGTTTTAATAATGCTCTAAAATCTGCATCCATAGCAGCTAAAGCTCTTGAAATACCATGTCTTAAAGCTTCAGCTTGAGCACTGTAACCACCACCTAAAGTTGTTGCTTTAATGTCCATAGAAGTTTCTTGTTTAGTTACTAATAAAGGCTGAACTACTTTTAATTTTATAGCTTCATGTCCGCCAAGCCAAGTGTTTAAATCCATACCATTAACGATGATTTTACCACTACCAGCTTTTACCCAAACTTTAGCTACAGCGGTTTTTCTTTTACCTGTTGCGTATGTTGTTGCCATGATTATTTTCCTTTATTAGCAATTTGAGCAGTATGAGGATGTTCGCTACCTGCATAAATTTTTAATTTTTTAAGCATAGCTCTACCTAGGTTTGTTTTAGGTAGCATACCACGAACTGCTAATTTATATAATTTAACTGGATTTTTTTCTAATAAATCACCAAATTTTTCACTTTTTACGCTTCCAAAATACCCTGAATGTCTGTGATATAGTTTATCTTCTGCTTTATTTGCACCTGTGAAAACTGCTTTAGAAGCATTGATAATGATTACATAATCTCCACAATCAACATTTGGAGTATAGCAAGGTTTATTTTTACCTCTTAAAATAGTCGCTACTTCTGTTAAAAGACGACCGAAACGCTTTCCTTCAGCGTCTAAAACGATCCATTCGCGTTTTACTTCGTTTGGCTTTGTTATCTTTGTCATCATCTTACCTTTGCCAAAAATTTTTTAAAAATGAGATTATAATTATTTTAGCTTAATTAATACTTAATTTAAGAATATTTAAAGCTTAAATATTTTGATTAATTCTTGCAGATAAAAGTAAAATAGCACTTTTTAAGTAAGTTCTTTATAAAATAACTTTCTATTATATTAAAAATAAGGTTTTATTTTGTTTTCTTTAAAATTTAAAGTTCAAGAATATAGAATTTGTAAGCATTGCTCAGAATTTAATCCTGATAAAGACGCTAAATTTTGTATATTTTGCGGAAAAGAATTATACCATGCTGCAAGACAAAAATTTGATTTTATTTATAGTAAAAATCCTGCTATCATGGTTGCTTTTTTAGCAAAAGTTGCCAAAGTAGATAATAAAATCATTACTCAAGATTTATCTAAATTTATATCTTCTTTGCTTGATAAGATAGAAATGTTTTATACTAAAGAGTATAGTGGCTTTAGAAATACTTATGCAAGTATTTTTGAGTATGAGAAAAGTCAAGGCAGAAGCATTAGTGAGCTTTGCTCTAACATACGCATAAGCAAGAAAGAAGCAGATTTTCTTATATGTTTATTGCTTGATCTAATATATTATAATAAACAAATGAGTGCAAATGAAAACACCTTAATGGAAAATATCATCATAGGACTTGGATTAAACCTCATAAGCTTTAGGGAAATAAAAATAAGATATGAGCAAATTTATAATTTCACACATGAAAACACTCAGCAAAAACAAGAAAAACACCAAGATGAAATAAAAATCACCCTAGAACAAGCCTATGAAATTTTAAATTCTCATCCAAATGATGATTTTGAAAGTATAAAGAAAAATTATAGAAAACTAGCTAAAGAATACCACTATGATAATCTTCATTCTAAAGAGCTTCCACCTGAACTTTTAAAGATAGCTCAAGAGATGATGAAAAAGATCAACCTAGCCTATGAAATCATAAAACAAGCAAGGGGTGAATGATGCTTATTTGCAAACATTGCAATATGAAAAATTTAGATGTAGCTAAATTTTGTAAAGGATGTGGAAGCAATGAACTATACGATCCACAAGCAAAAGAAAAACTAGAAAAAGAAAGACAAAGACAAGAAGAATTAAAAAGATTAGAAGAAGAAAGAAAGAAGAAAATCGAAGAAGAGATAAAAATAGCCCAAGAAGAAAGAGAAAAGAAACTCAAACAAAGAAAAGAATTTATCACAAAACACAAAAGTAAAATCATAGCTAGTGTGATGATTTTGATTTTGATAGCTTTAGTTAGTGTGTATCAGTATTTTTATGGTGGAAAATATAGCCGAATTTACATAAGCGAACTTGAAAGTAAATGCCACAGCGATGAAGCAAGTTGTAAAATACTCCAAGCTATCTACAAAGAAAAATGCGACAAGGGAGATAGTAAAGCTTGCATAAGTGCTTATATACACAAACATAAGGATCTAAGAGCTATCAAAGATAATGATCAATGGAATTTAGTCGATGAAAATAATAAAATTTTAGTTGAAAATGTATTTGATAAGACTTGGATTTTTAAAGAAGGATTAGCAAAAGTTCTGCTAAATGATAAATGGGGTTTTATTGACACAAGTGGAAAAATTGCAATAGAACCTCAATTTGACTATGCATGGGATTTTGACAAAGGATTGGCAATAATCCTATTAAATAAAAAATATGGTTTTGTAGATAAAAATGGGGAAATTGTAATAAAACCTATATTTGACGATGCGTGGGGTTTTAGTGAAGGTTTGGCTAAAGTTCAACTAAATAAAAAATGGGGTTTTATAGATAAAAATGGAAATTTTGTAATAGAACCTCAATTTGATAATGTGGAATATTTTAGAGAAGGTTTGGCTAAAGTTTTGTTAAATAGGAAATGGGGTTTTGCAGATGAAAATGGAAAAATTATAATAGAACCTCAATTTGATAATGCTAGGGATTTTAGTGAAGGTTTGGCAGCGATTAAACTAAATGGTAAGTGGGGATTAGTAGATAAACATGGAAAGATTATAGTAGAGCCTAAATTTGATAGCATTGTGAGATATTATCGTTTTAGTAAAATCAACAAAAATGAGAAATGGGGATTACTAGATAGCTATGGAAAAATTGCTATAAAACCTAAGTTTAATGATGTTACAAATTTTAGTGAAGGTTTAGCCGGTGTTAAACTGAATGATAAATGGGGTTTTATAGATAAAAATGGTAAAGTTGTTATAAAACCTCAATTTGATGATGTGGGATATTTTAGTGAAGGTCTTGTAAGAATTAAACTTAATGATAAATGGGGTTTTATAAATAAAAATGGTAAAGTTGATATAAAACCTAAATTTGATGATGCATGGGGTTTTAGTAAAGGTTTAGCAGAAGTTTTACTAAACGGAAAATGGGTATATATTGACAAAAAAGGTAATATTATATCTAAAGATTAAATAACTTTATAGATTTGTTGAAAGGATAAATAATGAACCCTGAAATTATTAAGCTAGGCAATTTTAAGGAAGGTTTGATAATAATTAGAATGGGAAATAATTATGGTTTTATGAATGAAAAAGATGAGATTGTAATAAAACCTATATTTGATGATATAGATTATTATTAAACCTCCGCTATCTCCACTTTATCCTTTAAAACATATACCAAAAAAGCCTTAGTGGAAGTCTTGGCTAAGATTTTTTCTATGGCTTCTTTGTAAAGTAAAACTTGCTTTTTATGCTCGTTTAAATTTAAACCCGTTTTATAGTCTATAATGATAGCTTCATTATCATCAAATGCAAGCATATCAAGCTGTTTTTGCTCACCTTTATAAGTGATGATTTGCTCTTTTAGTAGCTTTTTACCCGCTAAAAGCGCGTTAAAGCTCTCATCTTTTAAAAGCATAGTAAGTCTTTTAAAAAGCTCATTAAAACTTTCATCATCTAAGTAAAAACGATATTTTTTATACACCATTTGCTTGCAAAATTCAAAATTGCTTTTAGTGTTAAAGTCAAAATATTGCAAAAACTCATGCAAAGCCAAACCAAAGTGTATTTGCGTGCTTGAAAGATGACTTTTTACTTTAACTTCTTGTAAATTTACCTTTTGAAATTCTTCAAAGTTTTCTATTTGTTCTAAATTTTCTAAAGGCTCTTTTGTTTTTGAAAGCTGTTCTTCTATTATGCCTATTTGTTTTTCCTCATAGCCTTGAAAATAGCTCTTAAAGGTTTTAAAACTCTCATCATTTTTTATAATAAAAAGAGAGTTTTTAGCTCTAGTAAGCGCCACATATAGACAATTTATCTCATCTTCTGCTTGAAGTTTTTCTTTTTTAGCTAAAAAGGTATTGTAATTTTGATCTTCAAGATGTTTTCTAGCACTGTGTCGGTATTTTACTTCCCAACCTTGCTCTAAATCATACTCAAACATTAAAGTTTCATTATCCGGAGCTTTTTTACTAAGTCTATCAAGTACGATTAAATTTTCAAATTCAAGCCCCTTAGACTTATGCACGGTCATAATACTTACTCCATCATCTTGAGCTTGTAAAGACTTCAACTCGCATGGAGCAAATAAAAAATCAAAAAAATTATCAAAAGTACTTGCATACTCTAAATATGCGATGAGATTAACATCGCTTAAATCAAGCTTTAAAACATGTACTAAGTATTTTAAAATCTCACTTACACTGCGGTTTAAATCAAGCGTTATAAACTCAAGCTCTTTTTCTAAAATACTACTTGCAAAGTACAAGCTAAACTCATCTTTAAGCACACAAGCCTTTGCATAGTCAAAAAGCACTCTTACGCTAATACAATCCATCAAAGCTACATTGCTTTGCGTATAGGCTTTAATGTCATTTTCTTCAAGAAATTCTTTCATTAAAGTAGCGTCTTTGTTAATCCATACCAAAATGCAAATTTCACTGAGCTTTACGCCTTTTTCTAAAAGCTTTTGGATGATCTTTAAAACTTCTTTGCCACTTGCTTCATGCAAAGAACTTTTTGGTAGGATATGATTTTGCAAAACTTCCACATATCCACCTTCTTTAATGCTTTTTTGCAAAGTAAAGCTAGGATTTAAAAAGCTATCAAAAAATTTATCTTTAAAGACTTCATTTACATAATCAACAATGATCTTTTTACTACGATAATTAGTATCTAAATGCTCTAATTTAATTTGTGGAAAATCTTTTAAAAGCTTATCAAAAAGCTCTTTTTTACCCCCTCTAAAACCATATATACTTTGCTTTTTATCCCCCACATAAAAAAAGCTTCTATTTTTTTTCACTCCCTCGCCTGAAACAAGCTCAGCAATGATGGGTTTTAAAATTTGATACTGCAAAACATTAGTATCTTGAAATTCATCGATTAATAAATGTGAAATATAACCATCAAGTCTAAAATAAATCAAATCTTTATTAGTTTCATCACTAATTAACTCATGAGTTTTTAAAGCTATATCTGAAAAAGTCAGTGCATTTTGCTTGGCATTGTTTTCATTTCTTGCTTCTTTAAAATGCGCCAAAAGCTTTGCAAGCATACTTATACGGTAGTTTTCCATTTGGGTAAAATACTCTTTTGCACTTTGTAAAAACTCTGCTCTTTTTTGTAAAAATTCACTATCGATGACTTTTACAAAATATTTTTTATCTAAATCACAAATAATAGGTTTAGTAAAGAAATCTTCTATGTTTTCAAATTCGAAATTTTTTTGATAGTTTTTATCTGTGCTTAAATTTCTTGCATAAGTTATAAACTCACTTAAGCTTTTTTCTAAAAAAGTTTTATTTGGAAAATGTGCATTTTGTATAGATTTTATCTCACAAGATCTTTCATACAAGCTTTCAAGATTTTGCAAAAAATCACTTTTACTTTTTGTTTGGACAATGTAATAAGCTAAAGCTCTTAATTCTTCTTCGTCTAATTTAGAAATGAAATTTTTATAACTATCTTGACTTTCTATAATGTCAAAATCACTCATAAGACCTAAATTTAAAGCAAAAGAACGAATGATTTGTGAAAAAAAGCTGTCAAAAGTGTAGATATTAAGCTTAGATCTTAAAAACTCATCTTTGTATTTTTCTCTTAAAGCTATAAGCTCATCTTTGCTTTTACCTAGCATTTTCATAAGCTCATTACACTCTGCTTTATTCTCTCCATTTTCAAACACATCAAATTCTAAAAAGGTTTTAAAAACTCTTTCTTTCATTTCGCTTGTAGCTTTATTAGTAAAAGTAAGGGCTAAAATTTCATTAATCTTAGCTCCCATTAAAACCAAAGCTACAAAACGCACACTTAATGCAAAAGTTTTTCCACTTCCTGCACTAGCTTCCAAAGCTAAAAAAGGCTCAAAATGATAACTCAAAGTTTAAACTCCTTTTTATAAAGCATGGTATAAGGGCTGTAAGCATTGTCGTTTTTTTGATTAAAAAATTCTTTTTCCAAAGGTTCTTTAGCAAGTTCATTAAGTAAATCTTTCAGTTCTTGCACGCTCTTGCTTTTAGCATTTTCATGTATGATTTTGATATTTTTAAGATCATAAAAACAAGCTTTTGTATTTAATAAGGCATTTTGATTTTCTAATAAAAACTTATAAAAAGCAAGTTGATAAGACTTTTCATCTGCCTTGCCACTTTTATAATCTATAATCAATCTTTCATTGCCATTATTATCTACTCTATCTAAAAAGCCTATGGCGTGAATTTTCACTCCATTTTCTGCAATAAATTCTTTTCTTGGTGGATTAAATTCGCATTTTTCTACCACATAACCTTGCTTAAAATGCTCATTTTCAAGTGTTTGGAATTCTTTAAATATAGTTTGTATTAAAGCTAAATTTAGCGCATCAACTCGGTATTGTTTAATGCTTTTTACCACTTGCATAAAAACTTCATAATCAAAATGATTTTTAGATTTTTGTGTATAATAAAGTTCTAAAGCCTTATGGATAAAACCCCCCAACTCATTTGCTCTAAGTGTATCGTCTAAAGTCTTTGGCTCTTTTAATCTTAAAACATATTTATAATAATAATCCAAACCATAATGCACAAGAAGATGAAATCTTGAAAAAGAAAGATCGTTTTGAAAATAATCGTGCTTTGCTTTAATACTTACAATAGGCTCAAGATTAAAAGTACATGGATAAGTTTGAAAATATTTCACATAAGCATTATTACTATAAGTCTTGTCTTCATAAAATGGAAGTTCAAGTTCGTTTAAAAATCTTGATTTGATTTTTTCTTCATTTTCCACATAAGAAATTCCAACTAATTTTGCCTTGGCTATTAAAGTATAATAATAATGTCTTTGTAAATTTTCTCTTTGAGCATGAGTGATAAGTCCTGCTTTTTTGCGAATTTCATTATTTAAAAATAACTCGCTTGAAACTCTTTTTGGGATAAATTCATCATTAAAATCGACTATAATCACCCCGTCATATCTAAGTCCCCTACTTTCTAAAAGCCCCATTACAGTAACTTCACCACCACCAACACTGCTTAATTTTATACCATCAATTTGCATGAAAAATAATTCTAAAATTTGCACAAAGCTTAACTCGTGTGTTTTTATAAGCTCTTTGATAAAAATAAGCTCTTGATGTATATAATTTTTTAATTCCTCATCACTATCTTCTAGCAAATTAAAAATAAAATTCTCAAAAAAATCATAAGAAATATTTTCATCAAAAAGATTTTTAAACTCTGTAAAATCAACACTAGAAGAAAAAAAGTGTAAATTACACAAATGTTTGTTTAAATTACACCTTTCATAAAATTCTTCACTTTCTTCATACTCAAACTCATCATCTTTAGCACTTTCATACAAAGACTTTAATCTGTGATAAAAAAGTGTATTTTTAATACTTTCTCCACTTGCATAATTTAAAACATTGTTTTTATCATAAAGTCTTAAAATATCTACAAAATTCTCATCAGGTGTAATCACTACAATATCTTTTGCACTTATACCGGATTTTAAAAAAGAATTAATTTTTTCAAAAACAAAAGCAGCTTGCAAAGATCTTAAATGAAAACTTTTATAACTAATTTTACTTTCTTTAAAAAAGCACTCTTCTTTTAAAATTGTTTTTTGATTTAAATCAAGCAAATAAGCATAATTTGCCTTAAGAGAAAGTCCTTGTAAAAAGCTAAGAGTATTTAAAAAATCTTTATTAAATTTAGTGCAATTAAACTGCACTTTAAGAGGAATTGTTTCCTTAACTTTTAACAAAAGCTCTACTTCAAAGGCATTTAAAAAACCTTGAAAATCAAAAATAATCTCATCATAATTTTTTAAAAAATCGCTATTAATTTCATAATCTAGTGGCAAAGAAATATCATCATATAAATTTTGCTCTTTTAATAAAGTAAGATAATTTTTAAAAAGCTCTTCTAAAATTTGCAAATGCTCATCATATTGAGCATAAGCATCATGAAATTTTAATGAGTTGATATCTTTTTTTTCCAAACTAAGCTCTTTAAAGAAACTAAATAAATAAGCATTGTTTTTTAAGAAAGCAAAAAAATTATTCGGTATTTTTAAACTTTGCTCTAAATTTTTAGTTTGCTCGCAAGCCTTTTTCATCAAAAGCAAACACTCATAATGAGTTGCTTGAAAATGTGGAGAAAAAACTAATTTTTGCATAAATTCAGCTATACTCATAGCCGGTTCTACTAAACTATCAATCTGTAGTTTTTTCTCATAATATTTTCTTAAAGCCCTTAGTGAGCTAAATACAAAAAGCTTCATTATCTAGTTTGTAAAAAGAATTTAAAAAATCCTACACTATTTTCATCTTGAGTGATTTTTAAAAGTATTTGCCAAACACCTTTTTCTTTGATATTAAAATCAAACACCAAATCACTTCCTTCTAATCTTACTTGCAAATTCTCATCATTTACATTTGTATGTGGACGCGAAAGTAAAGTTTGGATTTGAAGCTTACTTAAATCATAATCTTTTAAATTTTCAATTGCAATCCTAAGCTCATTTTGCCCTTCATTGATATAATAAACTTGATTTTTCTTACGCATAAAGCTTTCTTTGTCTTTAATGCTTAGCTTAAAATTTTCATCAAAAGTCTTTTGTCTGTTTTGAATTTCATTATAATTTAACTCTACATTTTGATAAGAATCAAAATAAAAATTATCTTCATACACAGGAGCCTTGCTTGCAATAAAAATCGTAACAATACAAGCTATAACAATAAGCCCCAAAGAAATCAAAATACCATAAGGCCAAAATGTTTTCTTATTTTCCATTTTTATTTTCTCCTTTTGATTTTTCTTTGAACTAGCATTAAAATTGCAACACATAAAAATCCATAGATTAAAATTCTCATGATATTTAAAGTATCACGATTTGAATTTCCATAAAAAGGTTTTATATTAAAATAATTTGCTACTTGATCGGCTATATCTGCATAACCATTTAAAATAGCTGCATTATAAATATCTTTTTGTTTAGGATTTGCAAGTATAGGTAAAATTGTTCCTTTTTCAGGATAAGGACTCAAAACACCTTCTTTATCAAAAAAAGCCAAAGCATCATCGCTTGCAAGTATATCTACCTTATGTGAAGCTTTAGAAAATACAAGTAAAATATATGGTTTACTTAAATTAGCTTCATAATTTTTTAAACTTTCAAAATCTTTTTTATCACTTAATGCTAAAGCGATATTTACTCCAGTTAATTCATAAATTTGTCTAGAACTTGTAGTGATATTTTGTTCTATCGCAGTGTTTAAGATATTATCATTTAATAATATTTCAGCATGTAAAAAATTAGCAAAACAAATAAAAATGGCGGCTAAAAAACCGCCTTTAAATATATTTTTCATCCTATAAAAAGATGATTTGCAGTTAAAACCGACCAAGCAGTGATTCCAGCCGCTACAACTAAACCGGCTATGATTAAATACTCAAGAACTTTTGCCATAATCATTCCTTTATAATGATATGTTCTTCTCTTTTAGAGTCAAACATTTTAATTTGTTCTGCATTTTCTATTTTATAAGGTTTTTGCATAACATCTTGTTGTGTTTTTAGACCCAAAATAGTTAATCCTGCTAAAATCGATAATAATAAAATAGTTGCTATTAACATTCCGCTAACGCCTGAAAGTGAAAATACACATCTGTTTGAATTTTCCATTATTCGCCCCTTGAAAGAGAAATCACATATTCGCCGACCGCTTCTTTTTGAAGCTCATTTAACAAGCCATTGTTAAAATGAGGCATTACACCTATACTACCTGCTTTACCACGATTTAAAACATCTACTACAAATTCTGCACTACCATATTTTGTTAAATCTGGAGCTACTAATTGACCATCAATAGTTCCTTTTCCATCTTCACCATGGCATACTGTACAAGTGACAAATAATTCTTTTCCTTTTGCCACAAGTTGAGGATTTTCAGTTTTTTTAATTGCTGAAATTTCAGAAGCAACATAAGCGGCAATTGCAGGAATATCAGCTTCATCTATACCATTATCTGCTGCACTTAACATCTCACCCATAGGATAATTTAAGCCCTTAGAACCTTTAGTAATTACTTCTATAAGTCCCTCTTCTGAACCCCAAACATTAAGATTTTGAGCTTTTCCATTGATACCATCACCTGTAATACCATGACAAGAAGAGCATTGAACTAAAAAGATATTTTTGCCCATTTCTTGCTTATCTTCATTGTTTAAATTTGCAAATTTTTGTGCAAATTTCTCATTATGCGCTTGCACTTCTTTATTATATTGACCAATTTGAGAATAACTATTTAAAGGATACCCCCAAAGAAAATACCATATACACCATACTATAGCTAAGAAAAATACCACAGCCCAGCCAAGTGGTATAGGATTTTTATATTCACCTATACCATCCCAACTATGTTCGCTTAGCTCACCCTGACTTTTTTCTTCTTTCATACTTTTAAACAATTTTCCTACCACAACAAGCGTAATCAATATGATAAGAATTGCTCCAATAAAAGATAATAAATTAACATTATCTTGTAAGTTCAACCATTGCATTAAGCACTCCTTTTATTTTGCTCTAAAACACGATCGCCAATTTCATCATGTAATGCTAAATCAGCATATTTTTCATAGTTTCTTCTACCTGTTTTTTCAGATCTATACAAATGAAACCAATAAGAATACAAAACTACCACTAAGAATACTACAAGGGCAAAAAAGCCATAAGCTTGCAACTCTCTTATTAGTTCTAAATCCATAATTTTTCCTATTTCAAGCTATTAAGATACGCAATCAAAGCGACAATTTCTCTAATTTCACCTCTAGCAAACGCATCTTTAACATCTTGATTTTTCATTTGATCTACTATAGCTTGGGCTTCTGCTTTAACTTCTGCTTGAGCTTCTTCCCAAGTACCAAGTTTTGTACCATTTTCAACATCATAAGGAACATTGAAAACTTTTTTTACAGTTAGTGCTTCTGCATAAGCTGTTTCTATATTTGCATTATTGCTAAACATATGTTTGTAAGCTGGCATAATAGAACCAGGAACAACTGAAACTGGATCCCACATGTGATTTTCATGCCAATCTGTAGTTCTAAAATTACCTATACGCAATAAATCAGGTCCAGTTCTTTTTGAACCCCATAAAAATGGTCTATCATAAGCATATTCACCGCTAACTGAATACATACCATAACGATCTGTTTCTGATTTAAAAGGACGAATAAGTTGTGAATGACATGCATTGCAACTTTCTTTAATATAAGCATGGCGTCCTGCAAGTTGTAAAACCGTATAAGGCTTTTTACCTTCAATTGGTCTTGCATTTTGAGCAAAATCAGGTAAAACTTCCACAATACCTGCATATGCGATCACTATAAATACTGCCACAGCAAAAAAGAATGGATTTTTTTCTAACCAACTAAACATATTTTTCCTCCTTATGCTGCCATAGGTGAAGCACTTTTTGGCTCTTTATCAAGCACTCTACCCACTGAAATTGATTTATAAATATTATAAACAAACATGAAAAATCCTACTAAGTACAACAAGCCACCTACAGCTCTAATCCAATAATAAGGAATAATAGCTTCAACAGTATCAATGAAAGTATAAAGTAAGTTACCATACTCATCTGTAGCTCTCCACATCATACCTTGAGTAATACCTGCTATCCACATGGAACTAAAGTACAATACTATACCTGTAGTTTGGATCCAAAATTGAGCTTCCATTAGCGATTTACTATATAATTCTCTTTTAAACATTCTAGGCACCATGTGATAAAGCGCAGCCATAGTCATAAAGCCAACCCAACCTAAAGTACCATCATGAACATGCCCTGGAATCCAATCTGTAAAGTGTGCTAATGCATTAACTGATTTAATAGAAAGAATAGGACCTTCCAAAGTTGAGAACATATAGAAAGTTGAAGCTAAAATCATAAATTTGATTAATGGGCTTTCTCTTAATTGACTCCACTCACCTTTCATAGTAAGTAAGATATTAATTGCTGAACCCCAAGAAGGTAAAATAAGAACGATTGAAAAAACTGAACCCATAGTTTGCATCCAATCAGGCACTGTAGAATAAATCAAGTGGTGTCCACCTGCCCATAAATAAACAAACATTAAGCCCCAAAATGCAAATAAAGATAGTTTGTATGAGAAAATTGGTTGTCCACTTTCTTTTGGTAGAAAATAATAAATTTGAGCGATAATACCAACAGTGAATACAAATGCAACTGCATTGTGTCCATACCACCATTGAACTAATGCATCGTTTGTCCCTGCATACATAGAAACACTATGCCACCAATCACCCATTCCACTCACAAAATAAGTAGGCACAGCCATATTGTTAAATAAATAAAGCATTGCTATACCTAGGAAAGTAGCTATATAATACCAAAGTGAAACATATAAAGTTTTTTCACGGCGAATTCCAATAAGCCCAAAAATACTTACACCCCATAAAACCCAAACTAAAACTACCAATATATCAAGTGGCCATTCAAGCTCTGCGTATTCCTTTGAAGTGCTAACACCTGCAAACAAAGTAATAACAGCTATAATCATAGTGATCATGTAAAGCCAAAAATGCAATTTACCAATGAACATTAAAAAACTTGATTCTGCCATACTAACTTTTAGCACACGCTGACCAATGTAATACCAAGTAGCCCAAATTCCTGAGAGCATAAAACCAAAAATTACACCTGAAGTGTGCAATGGTCTAAGTCTTGAAAAAGTACCATACTCACCGGCTAAATAATTTAAATCCGGATAAGCCATCTGAAAGGCAATAAGCGTTCCAATAGCCATACCAATAACACCAAACAATAAGGTAGCAAACATAAAATATTTAGCAACCGTATAGTCATAGTTTAATGCATTTCCTGGGTGCATTTCCTCTCCTTAAGTTTTTTTCTGCAATTATGCGATCTTTATATTATACGATACTTAATATCTTTTTTAGCTTAAACTATGTCTAATTATTTATTATTTATTAATAAATTATCGCGTAAAAACAAAGCCTATATAAGAAAAATACACACCATAACAAAAAATTAAAATATAGGAAATTAAACTAGCTATTTTTTGAAATTTTTCATTTAATGTTTTAGAAAAATACGCAAGAAATATCAATGCTGGTAAAGTTGAAAAACCAAAAACAAGCATAATTAAAGCCGACAAATACACACTTTGCATACTCATTCCAAAGGCTATATAAAAATACACCAAACCACAAGGCATAAAGCCATTTAAAAATCCTAAAAAAAGAGTACTCTTGAAAGATTTTTGTTGAATCAATCTAGAGATGTTTTTTTTAATTACGCATTCAAAAAATAAAGAATTTTCAAAAAAACTTAGAAATTTTCCTTTAAAAATCAAAGCAAGTGCTAATGTTATCATAAAAATTCCAATTATAAAAAACATTATGCCTTTTGAAAATTCACTAAATGAAAGCAAGCTTCCAAAAACTCCAAAAAATATACCCAAGCAAACATAAGCAAAAATTCGAGATAGATGATATGAGAAAATTAAAAGAAAAAAAGGGAGTTTAATTTGCTTTGAAAGCTGAGTATAAGCTAAAACAAAACCTCCACACATTCCATAACAATGCCCAAAACTAGAAAGAAAAGCTATACTTGCTAAAGCAATAAAATCTAAACTCACAAAAGCTCTAAAAATTCTTTAAAAATATACTTGCTCTCATGTGGCCCCGAAGAACTTTCTGGGTGATGTTGCACTGATATAATAGGATAATTTTTATATCTCACACCCTCTACATTATCACCAAACAAATTTCTATGAGTAATAGTTGCGACCTCTGCTATTTCTTCAGGAATATTATAATTATGATTTTGTGCTGTAATTTCTACTGTGTTATTAGTAAGATTAATAACAGGATGATTTGCTCCATGTTGGCCGAATTTCATTTTATAAGTTTCATAACCAAAAGCATTACTTAAAAGTTGATGTCCCAAACAAATACCAAGCATAGGAATTTTAGCTTCTGCTAGTTTTTTAATCTCTGCGATTTCATCTTTTAAAATTTTTGGCTCACCTGGTCCATTTGATAAAAATACACCATGAATTTTACCTTTTTGATATAAATCAATCAAATCTTTTGCCTTGGTATTATAAGGAAAAACCTCCACCTCAAGTCCAACACTTACAAGCTCATTTAAAATATTTTCTTTTACACCATAATCAATCACAGCTACTTTTTTACCATTTGCTTTTACATTCTCATAAGCTTTGTTGCTATGATCCCAAGCACCTTTACTATGTTTATAAGAGCTTTTAGTGCTAACCTGTGCTACATAATTTACCTCATCAATTTTAGCACTAGAAAGAAGCATTTTTTTAAGCTCTTCTTTGTCCTTAATTTCAGTAGATATTACCGCTCTCAAATTTCCTTGATCTCTGATCATTTTAACTAAAAATCTAGTATCAATTTCACAAAGCCCTATTTTTTCATGTTTTTTCAAATAAGCACTTAAAGAATCATTGGCTCTAAAATTAGAATAATCTTCATTTAATTCTCTTATAATCATTCCGCTAGCAAATACATTTTTACTTTCATTATCTTCATCATTAATACCAACTATACCAATCTCTGGCATTGAAAATACTACAAACTGACCTGCATATGATGGATCAGAAATAATTTCTTGATAGCCTGTTAAAGAAGTATTAAAAACAAGCTCTCCAAAAAAAGTTCCACTTTGTCCAAAAGCCTTTGCGCTTAAAAAAACATCATTCTCTATATAAATATATGCTTTCATAAAAGTCCCTTTTTTCTAAGCTCTTCTTGATATAGCTTTTCAAATACCAATTCATATTCTTCAGAACCTGGAATAAGTTTTCTTTTATAATTTGAAATTTTTTCATAGACTAAATCTTCTAAATTTTCATACTCTTTTAAATAAGACATAATACTTGAAAAAATGAGATTTTTCACGCGATTTTCTGATACATTGTAGTTTATCAAATCTTCTTCCACTAAATTTTCTAAAATTTTATGAGAAAGATTATTGTATCTATCTTCACTATCAAGCATAAATTTAAACTCATTTGCTAGTTTTTTCTTAATCATCCAAAACATACTTTTTCTATCTATTTGCATAAACTCAATTTCATCTTCTTGGCTTTCTAAAATTTCTTTTGCTTTTTCATCAAGTTTACGCTCATTTAAAACATCTATTTCTATAATTTCTTTTGCTGTTTTTAAAAGTTTTTGACTATCATCTTTAATTTTAACAAAAGAAGAATGCATTAAATCAAGTATTATTTTATTTGCTATATAAGGTATATGAGCTGGTTTGATACGCATTTATTCACCTTTTTATTTTTATTTTGAAATAATACTAAAAAAAAGGTAAAAACTGCTTAAAACTTACTGCGAACTTGCATTTTGATCTAAATTTTTCAAAAGTAGTGTTAAATCGGAAGCTTTTTTTGGATCCATCTTGGCCATAATGGATGAAATTTTTCTAGGATCTAGCGAAAGTAGAATTTTTGAAGCCTCATCCGGTTCCATTTCGCTTAATATACCTGCCACGGCCACATCTTTCATTTTAGCATAAATTTCTGTGATACGCCCCATAGTTTTATCATTAATAACTTGAAGATTTTGTTTAGTCGCTTCTAATATACGCTCATTTTGCTCTTTTAAACTTTTTATTTGCTCTAAACTTGCATTAACATCAGCTTCTTTTTGCTCCAAAGCTTGCATTTTTTCTTTTTGCAAAGCTTCAAAAGAAGCTCTATAAGCCTCTAAACTTTGTCTTGCTTCATCATATTCTCTAATTTGCTCTTGCATTTGCTCTTTTCTTGCTTCAAAATACTGCTCGCAATTTTGCTGTGCATTTACAAAATTTAAGAAAATCAATAAAAATATTATTTTTTTCATCATTTATCCTTATTAAAATGTCTTGTTATAGCAAGTTCATCTATAAATTTTTCTTCTTCTTTTTGTAAAGCTTTTTGGATTTTTTTTAATTCTTCATTTTCTAAAACCTTAATTTTTTCAAATTCCAAATGAGCCTTTTTGTATAAATGTTGATGATGTGCAAGTTCTTTTTTAGTTAGGTCTAATTTTTGTTTAATTCTTTGCTTACCCTCTCTTGCAATCTCTTGCATTTTTAAAGACGATCTTAACAAAGCCACCGAACCTTTATCAGCCAAAGTCAAGCTTTCGCATGTTTTTAAAGCTTCTTTAAATTCTTCTTCACACAACAAAAGCTTTTGTCTTGTTCTAGTCAAATTTGCCTCTGCTTTATCAAGCTGTTGTTTTCTAAGCTTAATCACAGAAGAATATTTGCTTTTCATAAAATGATAGTATCTTCTCTTTCAGGACTTGTGGAGATATAACCTACTCTAACGCCACTTAATTCTTCCAAACGCTTAATGTATTTTTTAGCATTTTCAGGTAGTAAATCATAATCTCTAATCCCTGCAACTTTATCCCAACCTTCCATTACTTCATAAATAGGCTTAGCGTTTTCTAAATCACAAGGTACATAGTCTATTTCTTGTCCTTTATATTCATATGCTTTACAGATTTTAACACTTTCAAAACCATCTAATACATCAAGTTTCATTAATGATAAAGTATCTAAGCCATTTAATCTTGCAGTATATCTTACCGCAACTGCATCAAACCAACCACATCTTCTTTTTCTACCTGTGCTTACTCCGATTTCTTTACCAATAAGTCCTATTTTTTCACCATCTTCACCTAAATCTTCACTTGGAAAAGCTCCATTTCCCACTCTTGTTGTGTAAGCTTTTACTATGCCTATAACTTTTCCAATTTCTTTTGGATTTAATCCCAAACCACTTAAAGCTCCAGCTGAAATAGTCGTTGAACTAGTTACATAAGGATAAGTTCCATGATCAATATCAAGCATAGAACCTTGCGCGCCTTCTAACAATACTTTTTTATCCTCATCTAAAGCTTTCCAAAGCATTCTTGTAGTATCTGTAATATATGGTGCTAGCACTTCTTTAAAGCGTTTTAAATCTTTTAAAATTTCATCATAACTAGGCATTGCAATACCTAAAACATCAAAATAAGTTTTTTTAAGTTCAAAATCTTTCATTAAATTTTCACAAAGCTTTTCAGGCTCTAGCAATTCCCCTACTCTATGTCCATTACGACTTATTTTATCTTCATAGCTTGGCCCTATGCCTTTGCCTGTTGTTCCTATAGCTTTATCGCCTTTAAGTCTTTCTCTTGCTTGATCAATCAAAGCATGATGATTTAAATTTAAATGAGCTCTATCGCTTATAAATAATCTTCCTTCTAAATTTTCAAATTGAGCCATTTCACTAATTAATACATCAGGATTAACTACAACTCCATTACCTATAACATTAATACATTGCTTATTTAAAACACCTGATGGCATTAAATGTAAAGCATATCTTATACCATCAACCCATATAGTGTGACCTGCATTATGTCCACCTGCACTTCTGCAAACATAATCATAATTTTCACATAGTTTATCAACTATCTTACCCTTACCCTCATCACCCCATTGGATACCAACGACAATATCTGCTTTACTCATAAAAAAACTCCATTTTGACTTAAATTTGGCGAGAAGGTGAGAGAATCGAACTCCCCAAAAAGTAGTCAACTACCCTTTCATCTGATTTGAAGTCAGTGGCCATCACCAGATAAGCTAACCTTCCAAAAATGATATTATATCTTAATATTTTTAATTGAAACAAAAATTAAACATATGAAATTATAAGCGTGTAAAAATACTTTGAAATATTATATTTTTTAGTTATAATGTTTGTTTTTCAGTGTCAAGTTTTGACAATTACAATTTTTGGATATATCAATGCATTCTTTCAAACAATCTTTTTTTATAAATTTTTGGGATAATTCCAAAGGCATGATTATACTTGGAATTTTAAGTGCTATTTATTTTGGAATTTTTGGTAGTGTTTGGGCTGTTACAGGTGAAATGACACGCTGGGGTGGAGAAATTTTAGAATTTTTTAGTATGGATTTAAGCTCCTACACTTACTACCAAAAGCAAAATTTAAGTGGCAGTCCCTTAACAAGAATTGATGGTATCATGCTCATAGGTATGTTTATAGGATGCTTAGTAGCTGCATTTTTAGCAAATAAATTTAAATGGCGTTTGCCTGCTAGCAAAATTCGAATTTTTCAAGCTATTATAGGAGGAATTTTATCAGGCTTTGGTGCAAGACTTGCTTTTGGTTGTAATTTAGCAAATTTCTTTACAGGTTTACCTTATTTTTCTTTACATACTTGGGTTTTTACTTTATTTATGATTTTAGGAATTTATCTAGGTGTTAAGGTTTGCAATCTTGCCTTATTTAAGCCAAAAGCAAGATTACAACGCGTTTGCAAAGAAAATCAAAAATTAAAAACACAAAATAAAATTTCAAAAATATATTTTTACATAGGACTTGGTATATTTATAATTTTTATAACTTATGTTGTATTTATACTACAAAAACAAAATATTGATATTAAAAACAAAGAAAGCTTTTTTCCTTTAGCGTTAATATTTGGTTTTGTTTTTGGTTTTATCATTTCTAGGGCTCAAATTTGCTTCACTTCTTGCTTTAGAGATTTATTTTTATTTGGTAGAGACAATGCTATAAAAGGCGCTTTAATAGGTATGATCATAGCTTGTTTAATAGCTTTTGCTTTTATATTACAAGGGCATACTAGTAAAGTAATAGAAATATCACCAAACCTTGCTATAGGTGCTTTTTTATTTGGATTTGGAATAGTTTTTGCCGGAGGATGCGAGTGTGGTTGGATGTATAGAGCTTGCGAGGGACAAAGTCATTTTATTATAGTGGGTATTGCCAATATCATCGGTACTATGATCTTAGCTTTAAATTATGATCATTTCCCAAAAATACTAACAAATGGTATAAAAATTCATCTTTTAAGTGATTTTGGTTATTTTAATGGCTTATTAATCAATTTAGCTTTGTTTGCTATTTTATTTTTGTTTGTTTTAAAATTTAAAAGATTATTCTTCCAACACAACAAAGGAAAATTATGATTATTCATTATAGTTTAAATTTAGAAGGTGAGGCATGCCCATATCCTGCTATAGCTACCATTGATGCATTAAAAGAATTAAAATCAGGTGAGGTCTTAGAAATTTTATGTGATTGCCCACAAAGTATTAATTCTATACCTCAAGATGCGAAAAATCGCGGATTTGAAATTTTAGAGATAGATCAAGATGGACCAACGCTTAGATTTTTAATTCAAAAACCTTAAAAATTAGATTTGAGTATTTACTCAAATCTTTATATTTATACGATATTTTTCTATTAAATTTTCATCCAATATCACTCCTATACCCACAGCATCATTGACTTCAACTATACCATCTTTGCAAGGGATTAAATTTTTCACCAAATGAGTAAAAAGCACACTTGTTGATTGAGAATACTCTATCAAATTACAATATTTAGTACTTGCTAGAAACTGCACCGTAGCAGCAAGTAAAATTCCTGTAGAAAAACCATGCGGGACTAAATCACAACCATATTTTAAAGATATTTTTTCAATTTCTAACATAGTGTCAAAACCACCGCATCTAGTAATATCAGGTTGCACAATAGAAACTTTTGACTTTTTAATAAAATTTTCAAATTCATTTAGCGTGTAAAAACTCTCTCCACCCGTAATCTTACAAGGTAAGTGTTCGCTAAGTCTTGCATAATCATAAAAATTATTTGCACTAACTGGTTCTTCTATCCACTCTAAGTTATATTCTTCAATTTCCAAAAATCTTTCTCTTGCATAAGAAAAATTTTTCCAAAGCCCTACTAAGTCAATACTAAGTTTAATATCATCACCCACTGCACCTCTAATATTCTTGATAATCTCTTTATCAGATAATGCATTATTACCAAAGCCTGCACCACCAAATTTTAATAGTTTAAAACCTTCTTCTTTTAAGTATTTTACTCTAGAAATATTTTCTTCCATATTTTTACTCGGAATAAAAGTAGCGTATGCATTTAAAAAGTCTTTTCTTTTTCCACCAAGTATAGTAGCTACACTTACACCATAAATTTTTCCAAGTAAATCATATAAAGCAATATTTATTGCACTTAAAGCACAAATTAATGCTCCGCTAAGTCCATAATACGCACTTCCCTCAATCAAATCATCCATAATCTTCTTAATATTTCTTGGATCTTGTCCTATTAAAATTTCACTTAAATTTCTACAAGATCCATGAGTACTAGGCTGCTCAAACATTATCTTTAAAACTGCTGCAGCACTATCACTTTCCCCTATTCCATAAAGATTATTATCTGTATAAATTCTTAATATAAAGGCATCTTCACCCCACTCACAAGACTCATCAAAAGTTTTTGTCCTTAACCATATAGGTTCAACCTTTGTAATTTTCATTATCCATCCTTTTTATCCATTTAATAAGCCCATAAAAGCTAATAGCAAGTATTACCAAAAAAGGAGCAGCACTCAAAACAACTGCAACTTTTAAGGTATTTAAATCTGCATTTATATAAAGCATTGCTAAAGGAATTAATCCAAGCATAATACACCAAAAAACTTTTAAATATTTACTAGGATTTTCACTATCTATTTTTGTGCTTACACAAGAAATAGTAAATGCAGTAGCATCCATATGAGAAGCCAAAAATACCATCATAAGCAGGAAATAAAAAAGAGCAAAAATAGTACCAAATGGTAGTGTTTTTATCAATGCTACCACTCCAGCTTCTCCAGCATTTGAACTAATAAAATTTGGAACATCTAAGATTCCACTTTGAAAAATATCTATTGCATATGAACTCAAAACTCCAAAGAAAAACCAAGTCCCAATACATCCACCTACAATAAGACCAAAAATTACTTGACGAATGGTCCTTCCTTTAGAAATTTTTGTCACAAAAATACTAACAGCAGGAGTGTAAGTAATCCAATAAAGCCAATAAAAAACTGTCCAATCAGAATTAAAGCTACTTACACCAGCAATATCATTATATAAGCTCATTGAAACATAATTACTAAAAAATACCCCTATACTATTTATTATATTATTTAATATAAATACACTATCTCCTAAAATAAATACCAATATTGCAAACACAAAACACAAGATACAAGATATTTTAGCAAGTTTTGCCATACCACTTGATAATCCAACAAAACTAGAAAAGGTAAAAACAGCTGTAACAATAGCTAAAAGAATAAATTTTAAATAAAAACCATCATTAATATCAAAAATTCCAGAAAGTCCAGCACTAATTGTAATTATAGAAAGGGTTGTAGTAAGTACAAGTCCACCAAAAGTACTAAATAAAAACACAACATCGATGATTTTATCAAGCACTATATTTTGATTAATATGCAAGATATTTGCTATTAAACTTGAAATTTTTAAATTTTTATTTTTAAAAATATAAAAATGAAAACACATTGCAATAGAACTTAAAGCATATACAGCCCAAGGCGTAATACCCCAATGCAAATACACAAAAGAAGTTGCACTTCTTAAAGCTTCTGTAGATTTTGGAGTAATATTTAATCCAGGTGCTAAATAATAATATGCCCATTCCATAAATGCCCAATACATAGTAGCAGATCCAAGTCCTGCACAAATAAACATAAAAATCCAAGCAGTATTTGAATAAGGATTTATCCCATCGCCTAATTTAATATTACCTATTTTAGAAAAAGCCAAGTAGAAAATAAAAACTACACAAATAAACTCAAAAAGTTGAACAAATGAGCCAAACATATGTGTAAGCTTACTAAAAAGAAAATTTGCTACTTCTAAAGCTTTACTAGGATTTATAAGTAAAATTACAATCACCATAAAAACCGCCAAAATAGATGTCACTATCAAAAATAAATCATAAGTTTTTTGATTATTTTTTTGCATAAATCTCCTTTTTGTTTCAAGTAGTAAATATATAGTATTTTCTTATTTTAAAATAAAACTTAAAGAAACTTTTATCATAAATGCATTAAAAGCTATACCTTAGTATTTTCAAATATTTTTTACTATAATAAAAAATTATTTAATCAATAAATTATTGCTACTAAAATACACAAATAAATAATGTTATTTCTCAAAATACAAAAATATTTAAAAAAATATCTTACATTGAAATTAAACACAAAAAAGGAGGAATACATGTGGCAAGGGAGAAATGATGGTGATGAAATTATCCATAAACGATTATTTAAATGTTTAAATCACTCTTCAAATAATAAATTATTAGGCTTTTGTTCATCATTGGGTGTGCAGAGAAATAATGGTAGAATTGGAAGTGAATTAGCACCAAAAATTATAAGAAAGAATATGGCAAATTTTGCTATACATGATGATTTTGATTTTGATGATTTAGGAGATATTGAAAATTTTGATACCCTAGAATTAGGCGATGAACTACTTTATCACAAGTGCTTAGAAATTTTACATAATAATCATTATGGTGTAATTTTAGGAGGTGGACACGAAACATCTTTAGCTTGTATTAAAGCGCTTTTAGATTGCAAAAAAAGTGTAGGAGTTATAAATTTTGATGCACATTTTGATGTAAGAATTCAGGAATTACATACTTCTGGAAATTCTTTTTACAAAGCTTATGAATATGCAAAAGAAAATAATTATAATTTTTCTTATCTTTGCTTGGGTGCAAGTAAATTATCTAACACAAAAGCACTTTTTCAAACTATGGATAATATGAAAGCAAGTTATGTTTTAGATACTGAATTTGAAAAATGTATAGAAGTCATTAAAAACTTCTTAAAACAAAATGAAGTTGTTTATTTAAGTATTGATATGGATGTATTTTCACAAAGCATAGCTCCTGCTGTAAGCGCCCCTGCTGTTTTTGGTATCAATTTAAAAGAAATTTTAACTCCGATAAAAATTATTTTTGAAAGCAAAAAAGTTGCTTTAGCAGATATTTGTGAATTTAATCCTAAATTTGATATAGACAATCACACTGCAAAAATCGCTGCTTATCTAGCATATTTTTTATTAAGTAAAGGAATGATATGAAATTTGATAGTTTAAGTGTATTGGCTATTAGTATCGGGGTTTTATTGTTTGGTATGTTTTTGAAAAAACGTTTTTTAATCTTAGAAAAATTTTGCATTCCCGCACCAGTTATAGGTGGATTTTTAATCAGTATAATCATTTGGATTTTAAGTTTTATTGAGATTAAAGTTGATTTTGATACAAGTTTACAAACTCCTTTAATGGTAGCTTTTTTTACCGTAATAGGATTAAGTGGAAGTTTTAAACTCTTAAAAGTAGGAGGAAAAGTACTTTTAATCTATCTAGGTTGTTGCTGGTTTATGGCTTTAATGCAAAATTTTATCGGCATTTCCATGATGAGTTTATTCGATTTAAATAAACTATATGGAATTTTATGTGGTGCTGTTTCTTTGGAAGGAGGACATGGAAATGCTATAGCTTTTGGAGGTATGGTTGAAGAATTAAGTGGCTTAAATAACGCTAAAGTTTTAGCAGTGGCAGCGGCAACCTTTGGACTGATTTCAGGGTCTTTGCTCGGAGGTCCTGTAGCAAAATATCTTATAAATAAACACAAATTAAAAATCACAACTAATCAAGATATTAAAGATATAGATCCTCTAAAGCATGAAATTCACAATGCAAATTATAAAGATTTTTTAAAATCTTTATTTTTAATATTATGTATTATGTGTATTGGACTTTTTTTAAGTTCCAAATTTACACAATATAGCGGCTATTCTTTGCCTAGTTATGTTGGTGCTATGCTTGTTGCTATTGTTGTAAGAAATATTAATGATTCTTTTAATATTTTCAAGCTAAATCAATATACAATAGATACTATAAGTGAATTAAGCCTTGGTATTTTTTTAACTATGGCTATGATAAATTTAAAAATAAACGAACTAAGTGCTGTTGCTACACCTCTTTTTATTACTTTGATTGTGCAAGTTTTAGCTTTACTATTCTTTACAATTTTTATAGTTTTTAGATTATGCGGAAAAAATTATGATAGTGCGATTATGTGTGCCGGACTTATGGGACATGGTCTAGGTGCAACACCAAATGCAGTAGCAAATATGAATGCAGTTTGTTCTAGATATAATTTAACTTCAAGACAAGCTTTTTTAATAGTACCTTTATGCGGTGCTGTTTTAATTGATATTGTTGCAATACCTTTAAATACTTATTTGATTAATATTTTTTCATAGTTACTCTCGCATATTGCGAGAGTATTAGAGATGTTTTAGCATTGTTTCATAAGCTGCTTTAGTTCCTGGGCGAACTTTAGTTACCATGCTCACTAAAATAATCACAACAGAAGCAGCTAAAAATCCTGGAATGATTTCATAAATAGGAAAATCAAGCCGCTCTGCTAAGAAATTTTTATATGCTACAACCACAACTGCACCAGTAATCATACCTGCAATAGCAGCATATCTAGTCATTTTTGACCAAAATAATGAAAAGAGCATTACAGAACCAAAGCTTGCTCCAAATCCTGCCCAAGCATAAGCTACTATACTTAATACACTTGAATTTTTATCAGTAGAAATAATAAAAGCTATCACAGCCACTGCTAAAACACCAAATCTACCCAAAGTCATCACTGTTTTATTGGACGCTTCTTTGTTAAAAATTCTTTTATAAAAATCTTCTGCTATAGTTGAACTTGAAACAAGTAATTGCGAACTTGCTGTGCTCATAATGGCTGCCAAAATAGCACTTAATAAAACACCTGCTATCCAAGGATTGAAAAGCAATTGCGACATTACGATAAAAATCTTTTCAGGATCTTGCAAACTAAGCTCAAATTTACTCACATAAGCTATACCTAAAATACCTATCAAACAAGCTCCAATTAAAGATATAACCATCCAAGAAATTCCTACAAAAGTAGCAGTTGGAATATCTTTAGTTGATCTTATAGACATAAAACGCACCAAAATATGTGGCTGACCAAAATACCCAAGCCCCCAAGAAAGCGCTGAAACTATACCCAAAAAGCTTAATCCTTCCCCCATAGAAAAAGTATTTGGCTTAATTTCTTTGACTATATTAACAGCTTCACTAAAGCCACCCAAATGATAAATCATCACTATAGGTACGATAATCAAGGCACTCATCATTAATAAACCCTGAATCAAATCCGTCCAACAAACTGCCTTATATCCACCCAAAAATGTATAAGCAACTATAATCACAGTTCCTGTAGTAAGTGCATAATCATATTGGATTCCAAAAGTTGCTTCAAAAAGCTTTGCTCCACCTACAAGTCCTGAAGAAACATAAAAAGTAAAGAATATCAAAATAACAATAGCACAAACTATTCTTAATATATGCTTATCATCATCAAATCTTGTTTCAAAATAATCTGGAATTGTAATAGAATTTGCAATCACACTAGTATAAATTCTAAGTCTTTTTGCTACAAAAGCCCAGTTTAAAAATGCTCCTATACTAAGACCTATTGCAATATAGCTTTCAGCTAAACCACTTACATATAAAGCTCCCGGTAAACCCATTAAAAGCCAACCACTCATATCAGAAGCTCCAGCACTAAGTGCTGAAACTACTGGCCCCATAGAACGACCACCTAAAAAATAATCCTCTGAGTTTTTATTTTGTTTATAAAAATAAAATCCAATAAAAAGCATTAATGCTGAATATGCGACAAACATTATCGCAATTTGAGTATTAATGTGTACAACCTCCATTTTTTCTCCTTTTTATTTTAAAGCACGAATGCCTAAATTTCCATAACGGTGGAAAGATATACTTAAAGCTTTTTCATTATGATATAAAAGCAACTCAAAACGTCCGTTCATTAAAGGCTTAGCATTGGCAATGATTTTTGCGCAACTTGCTGCTTTTATGAAAATTTCATCATTAATATTTAATGGAGCAAAATAACGAATTCTTTCATAATCAGCTATTTTGCTAATGAAATTTTCTTTACTTTCTTTAAGGAATAAAGTTTTTGAACTAATTTTTTGATTAATCTTTTGCACAAGATCTATTTTCTCATGCTCATCATAACTTAAAATAAGATCAATATTTAGCACACTGGCTGCTAAAATAACCCCTAAAATATCTTTTAAATTATCATCTTTATGTACTCTATAAGCGATATTTTTAACCTTTGTATAAGAGAAAATATTATCCTCGCCTCTTATATTGACATAATCTTTTGCACTTGCAAATTCATGTTTTGCATGATAAGCATAGCTTCTTGCCATAGCTTTAATGACTTCAAAATCAGCTTTATCTTTTTCATTTAAATCCAAGCTTAAAGCATTTAAATTTGATACTAACTCATTATCTAAAACATTTTGATCAGCTTGACTTTGCTCTATATCTAAAAATTGAGTGATGTAATTATAAATTCCAACTTTTCTACCAAAACCAATGGCTGATTTTTTAATACCACCAAAAGGTTGTCTAAGAACTATAGCTCCTGTTGTTGGTTTATTGATGTAAATATTTCCTGCCTCTATGTGAGTGTGAAAATACTCCCATTCTCTCTCATCTAAACTTTCAAATCCTGCTGTAAGTCCATAACCTGTAGAATTTACTATATCAATAGCTTCTTTTAAATCTTTTGCTTTCATTACAGTTAAAATTGGCGCAAAGAGTTCATTCATGTGCGTAAAATCACCTTTTTTAGTACCATATTTAATCCCTGGAGTTAAAAGATAAGGATTATCATCTACAAATTTAGGTTTTAAAACCCAACTTTCATATGGAGCTAGCTCATCTAATGCTTTTTGCAGTTTTACATCTGGTTTATCTGCTAAAGCTCCAAGTTTATTTTTAAATACAAATGGATTTCCAACCGCCATAGAACTAGCAGCATCCACCAAAGTCTTTTTAAATTCCTCATCTTCATAAACTTCTTCTTCCAAAACAAGCAAAGAAGTAGCAGAGCATTTTTGACCTGAATTTGAAAATGCTGAATGAATGATATTTTTAATCGCACTATCACGATCGGCAAATTTAGAAACAATAGTTGCATTTTTACCGCCTGTTTCAGCACTTAAAAGTAAGGTTGGATTAGCTTTGAGCATTGCATAAGCAGTTTCTTCTCCACCAGTTAATACTGAAAATTTCACACTTTGATCAACAAGCAAGTATTTTGATATATCACTACCTTTAGCAGGTAAGAAAATCAAAGCATCTTTAGGAATTCCTGCATCCCAAAAGCATTTACAAAGCATATAACCTGTTAACATCGATAAAGATGATGGTTTATATATCACTTTATTTCCTGCAGCCAAAGGTGCTGCTATGGTTCCTACTGAAATACCTACTGGGAAATTCCATGGTGCAATTACCACACCTATGCCTTTTGCTTTAAAAGTAGTATTTGGATTTTGCTCTTTTAGTTTTTCCAAAGAATGTGGATAAAATTCTAAAAAGTCTATAGCCTCACTAACTTCAGGATCAATCTCTAAGAAAGTTTTTCCTACCTCTAAAGCTGCTATACCTATTAAATCTCCTCTACGATCTCTAACAAGTTGAGCAGTTTTTGCTAAAATCTTATAAATTTCATCATGACTTAAATCGCTAAAATTTGAGCTCTTAGCTACATCTAAAGCATATTTAATCTCTTTTTGGCCTGCTAAATGTGCTTTACCTATAGTGCGATTTTTGATTTTATCTTTAACTTCTATTACTTGTAAATTTTCATTTTTAATTTCTTCTTTTGCAACCGGATACACATCATAATTTTCTAAATTTTCATATTTAGTTCTTATATTTTTAGCCCATTCTCTATTTGCTTTTAAGATAAAATCTGTATCAGGTTCGTTTTTAAATTCTTTACTCTCATAAGAACTAATAGCCTTTATCTCATTATTTCTATCTTGAGTTCTATGAGTAGAATTATCCAAACTAGCAACGCCTTCTAAAGATTTTATAAATAATTCTTTTTGCATTTGCCAATTTTTATCATTGATTTTAAGGTTGAAAAAATATCTCATGAAATTATCTTCACTAGTATTTTCATCAAGTCTTCTTACTAAGTAAGCAATGGCATTATTAAAATGCGCTTCATCACACACCGGTGCATAAAGTATAAGATCATGCATTTTAGAAAGCTCATAAGAGCATTGCAAACTCATACCTTCAAGCATTTCAAAAGTAAAAGATGATAAAGCTCCTGCTTGTGAAATTCTAGTATAAGCATAAGCAATTTCAAATAAATTGTGACTCGCAATACCTACATTAATATATTTATAATTATCACCCTCTAAGACAAAATCAAGCATTTTCTTATAATTACTATCTGTGTCAATTTTTTTATAAAAAGTAGGTAGAGCCCAACCTCTTTGCGAAGCTATAGTTTCTTCACTTTCCATATTCGCTCCTTTAACAAAGCGAATTTTTATAGACTTCATACCTTTTAAAACTCTTTCTTTTGAAAAAGCAAAAAGTTTTTTCAAATATTCATAAGAATCAGGAAGATAAGCTTGTAAAACGATACCTGCTTTAATATTATACTTTGCAATACTTTCCATAAAAGCTTCAACGGTTAATTCTAAATCTCTAAATTCTTCCATGTCAAGATTGATAAATTTAGACACACCTTGCTTTTTTTCTTCTTCTAAAGCAAGAGCATATAATTTATCCAATCTTTTTACCACTTCATCTTTAGAGTATTCAAAATCAATGATATTAATTTGAGAAAAAATGGTAGTGATTTTAATTGAAATATAAGTAATATAGCTTGTTTTTAATGCTTCTTCATATTTTTTTACTCTATAAGCACTCTCAGCCTCACCCAAAACCTCTTCACCAATTAAATTTACATTTAAGGTAATTTTATCTTCATCTTTTCTTTTACGCATATGAGGCTCTAAAACACTAGGGTTTGCATCTAAAACCATAGCTTTAGTATCTTCTCTTAAATGCTTAATGAAAAATGGCACACTAAGAGTTGGTGCAAATTTTCCAAAATTTAAAAATGAAAAAAGCAAAAATTTTTCAAAAGCACTGAAAAAATCTGCTATACCATATTTGTTTAAAGTATGCTCTATAAGCTCAAAACTCGCACTTTTATCTTTACATCTAAAAGAGCGATCTAAAAGTTCAATCAACATCACTTTATTTTTAGGATTGTTTAAAAGTTTTTGCATTTTGGCGTGAAATTCTTTTTCACTTTGAGAGATATTACTTTCTATTTTTCTTTGTAATTCTTCAGCTAATTGCAAAGCTTTTTGTATCATTTCTTCCTCCGTTTAGTAATTAATATCTTTTATGATACAAAAATAGCCACAAAAATCAACATATATTTATTTATAATTTATTTTTTTATGTAAAAAAGTAACAAATATAAACATATATTTTTAATTGTAAATAAAATATTAGCGTAATAATAAATAATTATGAGTATTTCTTACACATCTAGCAATAATCTTTGCCTCTATATTGTAATCTTTCAAAATTTTCAAAGCCTCATTTGCATCTTTTTCACTCATTGCAGCTAAAAGTCCCCCTGAAGTTTGAGGATCAAAATACACTATATCTTCATCTTTTTCATTTAAATTATCAACCCAAATTTTTAGGCTATCTTTATTTTTATAAGCTCCTGCTGGGATTATCCCCATATTAGCCATTGGCAAAACTCCATCCATTAAAGGAATTTCATTTTTATACACTTCTATCATAATCTCTTCATTTAACATTTCTTTTAAATGCCCCAAAAGGCCAAAACCAGTAACATCACTTAAAGCACTAAGACTTTTAAACCCCTTTAAAATACGACTTGCGTAAAGATTTAAAAAACTCATTTGCTCTATTGCCTTTAAAATCTTTGCTTTTTCTAGCAAACCAGCCTTGATAGCAGTGCTAATAATGCCACTACCTATAGGCTTAGTAAGTAAAATAACATCACCATCTTTTGCACTATTATTAGCTATAAATTTCTTAGGATGAACTACACCTGTCACACTAAGACCAAAAATAAATTCATCATTTTCTATAGTATGGCCACCTACTAGCACAGCACCAGCTTCTTCAACCTTAGCTCTAGCACCTTCTAAAACTTCAAGTAAAATTTCATTGTTAAAATGACAAGTATCAAAGCCTACAATATTTAAGGCATTAATCACCTCAGCACCCATAGCAAATACATCACTTAAAGCATTGGCAGCAGCTATAACACCAAAATGATACGCACTATCAACCACAGGTGTGATAAAATCAAGTGTTTGCACTAAAGCTAAATCTTCATTTAGCTTATAAACACTTGCATCTTCGTTATTATCAATACCACTTAAAATGTTTTCATGCGGTTTTAAAATGCCAAGAATTTTGTCAAGACCCACCGAGTCTAGTTTGGCAGCTCAACCCGCAGCTTTTACATATTGAGTTAGTTTTTGGTCTTTATATATCATAAAGAAATAATCTTTGCCTTTCCAAAAAGTTCATTTAAAATTTCATAAGCATTACCTATTTTGCCTATTTTAAGCTCTTTAGTTTTACCAAAAAATTCCAAACATGCCCCACAACTATAAATTTCAACCCCTAAATTTTCAAGCTCTTTCATAGCTTCAAAAGCCATATGAGAACAATCAGTATTCATTAAAACACTATCATTAACGCAAAGGATTTTTACAGGTTTATTAGGTAAATCTTTTAAGGTTTTTAAAAAACCTAGCATTAGATTTTTCCCAAGCTCCCCTTCACCTACTTTATCGCTTTTTAAAAACAACACATTATATTCTTGTAAATTTTGTTCTTGAATTTGAACTATATCACCATCTTTTATAATGCTAATAATACTTTCATCATTTACATCTTTCACACTAAAGTTCAAATTTAAAGATTTTAAAAACCTCATTACATTTTCTTTAGAAGCTTGAGAATTTAAAAGAATTTCTAAATTTTCATTTTCTTTTAACTCTTCTAAAGCCTTTTTTGTCTCTATCACAGGACGCGGACAAGCTAAATCTCTACAATCAATTTTCATTTTTTACCTTTTTTACTTAATGATATATTTTTATAACTTGTATTCAAATTAAGTTTTATCTTTTTCTTGATTTTTCTTGAAAAATAATTCTTTAAAGCGCTTATTAGTGTATTCTTCTACATCTTGTTGTAAAATTTTAAAATTTTGAATTAGCTCATAAGCTCTAGGAGTAAGCTTACTACCTGATTGACTTCCCCTTCCTTTTTTAGCAATGAGCAATTCTTCTTTCATATTTTTTTCTAAATCCTGTATATAAAGCCAAGCTTTTTTATAATTAATCCCTAGTTGTTTAGCCGCTTGGGAAATACTTCCGCATTCTCCAACTAATTCTAAAATATCTGTTTTCCCTTTACCAAAAAGTAATTCTCCATCAGGATTTTCTACCCAAATTTTGCTTTTTATATGAAATTTCTTACCTTTTTTTTCTTCAAAACAACCAAGTTCGCAGTATTTAACATCAATTTTATAAGTTTTAAGTGTAGCTCTCATATCAGCCATATTAAAGTTTTTAGCACATTCTAAAGCATCTTTACATGATATGCGACGCTTAGAATCTAGTTTTGTTTCTAATTTTTCTAAAATTTCACTTTTTGCTATATTTTTATTTAACTTTCCAAATTGACCTAACTCGCAATCTGAAATTTTTACGCCTAATTCTTTTATACTAGCTTGAAAATCTTCTTTGGAGTATTGTTTTAAAAGCTCTAGTGCTTTTTTACAAGTAAGTTTATTATTTTCATCAAGATTTTTTTGAATTTGCAAATTTAATTCTTCCATGAATTAACCTTGGATTATAAGTAGTAAAAAAGGGTGCCTGTAAACACCCTTTGGGTTATTTTGCATCAAGTCCTAAATTTTGGCCCTTAAGCAAAACTCTTTTTCTGTACATTGCACTAACTTCAGCTGCATCACCAACCAAAAGTGCATTTGTAGAACAAACCGCAGCACACATAGGCACTTTACCTTCTGCGATACGATTTTGTCCATAAAGTTCTCTTTCTTCATGAGAGTTAGTAGGTTCAGGACCACCTGCACACATAGTACATTTATCCATTTGACCTTTAATACCAAAAGCACCATCTCTTGGAAATTGTGGAGCACCAAAAGGACATGCATAAAGACAATACCCACAACCTATACAAGTTTTTTTATCATGTAAAACAATACCATCAGCTCTAATATAAAAGCATTTTACAGGACAAACTTGCTCACATGGAGCATCTGTGCAGTGTTGGCAGGCAAGAGTTGTTGAAAACTCTTTTCCTTCTATGCCTTCATTTAGAGTGATTACCTTTCTTCTATTAATCCCCACTGGTACTTCGTGCGCACTTGAACAAGCCACTTGACAAGCAAAGCAAGAAATACAGCGATTATTATCTACATAAAATTTCATTCTAGCCATAACTTACCCCTTAAGCCTTTTCAAGTCTGCAAAGTCCTGCATTAAATTCAGAAATTTGCGTATTTATATCAAAACCATAGTTAGTAACCGTGTTAGAACTTTCACCTATAGTATAAGGTCTAGTGCCTTCAGGATAATTATAACTTAAATCCACTCCTTGCATAATACCCGCAAAGTTATAAGGCAAGCAAATTCTATCCGGTGTAACAGAATGATTATGCACACATTTTACTTTAATCTTAGTACCTTGCGGTGAATGAATCCACATCATATCTCCATCATTTATACCATATTTTAAGGCAAGTTCAGGGTGAACATTAGCAAACATTTCAGGTGTGATTGCAGCAAGATATTTACTAGTTCTCTCAAGCATACCTGCACCACTTAAATTTACTAAACGCATACTTGAAATGATAGTTGGAAACTCTTTGCTCCAATCTTTCTTTTGTTGCTCGCTGATAAATTTACTCTCAACTCTGAAGTTTTTCTCTTGATCGCCCCAAGTAGGATATTTTTTAACCAAATCCCAACGAGGTGAGTGGATAGGCTCTCTATGTAGTGGAATAGGATCTGCAAATTCCCAAACTTTCATTCTAGCTCTTGCATTACCTAAACAGCAAGCACTCTTTTCTCTACATTTTTCTAAAATAATACCTGAAATATCTGTACTCCAGCTAGCGCCCATTAATTCTTTTTCGCTATCACTTAGTTTGATATTAAATACTTTTTCAATATTTGCCTTAGTGATTTGTGGGTAACCACCTTTAACTTTACATCCTTTTGGAGTAAAGGCATCATCTGCTAATTGAGAATGTCCTTCATGCTCTAAACCAAAGCGGTTTCTAAAGCCCATACCGCCTTCTTCATAAGGCACATCAGTATTCCATAATATAGAAGTTCCTGGATGTTGTTCATCCCAACAAGGCCAAGGTAAGCCATAGTATTCGCCTTTAACTTCACCACCAAGACCTCTTTGAGTATCAGGATCAAAATGTTCCCAATTTTGTTGGTGTTTTCTTAAGCGTTCAGCTGAAATACCTCTTAAGCCTATACTTAAAAGACCATTACTCATTTCTCTTGTAGCATCATCAGGCCATATAAAATTATCATCATTATCATCTCTTGTTTGTACAAGCTTATGATCTTTCAATTCCATTTTCATACCGCGAGTGTATTCTTTATAAAAACCGAATTTTTTAGCAAAAGCAAACATAATCTCTTGATCTTCTTTGCTTTCATAAATTGGTTTTACTACTTGAGAACGCCATTGCATAGCACGATTAGTCGCAGTGACATAACCTTCTGTTTCAAATTGAGTACAAGCAGGGATAATATAAATACCATCAGAACGATCTGCTAAAACTGCTACTTCATTTACAAAAGGTTCAGCGATTACAATCATATCAAGTTTTTTAAGCGCTTCTTGAATTTTTACCGTATGCGCCATAGAAGTAATACCCGTTCCTTGCACCCAAAGCACACGGATAGGTGAGTTAGAATAAGTTTTTTCTTCATGTAAAACGCCTTGCCACCATTTTGCTAGTGAAAAACCTTTTTCATGCATCCATTCTTTAGAATAAAATCTTGAATTTAAATATTCTCTATCTACATTCCAAAAATTAGCAAAATGATTCCACGCATTATCATCAAGCCCATAATAAGCTGGTAAAGTATCAGCCAAACAGCCCATATCAGTAGCACCTTGAACATTATCATGACCTCTAATGATGTTTGTTCCTGCACCTGGTTTGCCTATATTACCAAGAACGAGTTGTAAGATAGCTAGAATTCTTGTGTTGGAGCTACCTACCGAGTGTTGAGTAATACCTAAAGCCCAAAATAGCGTAGCAGGTTTGATTGTAGCTAGCATTCTTGTAATTTTTTCAAGTTGAGCAGCTGGAACGCCTGTTACATCTTCTACAACTTCAGGAGTCCATTTAGCAGCCTCTGCTTTTATTTCTTCAACACCATAAGTTCTAGTTTTGATTAATTCTTTATCTTCCCAACCGTTTTTGAAGATCAAATGAAGCATACCATAAACTAAAGCTATATCTGTGCCTGGACGAATTCTTACATATTCATCAGCATGTACTGCAGTTTTTGTAAATACAGGATCTACAACTACCAATTTAGCATTATTACGATCTTTTGCTTGTAATAAATGTTTAAATCCGATAGGATTTGCCACAGCAGTATTTGCACCAAAAATAATCATCATTTTTGAGTGTTTAGTCACATCACCAAAATGATTTGTCATAGCGCCATAACCCCATGTATTCGCCACACCGGCGACTGTTGCGCTGTGTCAAATTCTAGCAACGTGGTCTATATTGTTAGTACCCCAAAATGCTGCAAATTTTCTAAAATAATAAGCTTGTTGGTTATTAAATTTAGCCGAACCTAAAAACATAACACTATCAGGTCCATTTTCTTTACGGATTTCAAGCATTTTATCGCCAATTTCATTGATAGCTTGCTCCCAAGTTAAACGCACCCATTTGCCATTTTCTTTTTTCATAGGATATTTAATACGCTGTTTTGATTTAGTAAGATCGATTTGATCTATCCCTTTACAGCAGTGTGATCCTTGAGAAATAGGATGTTCTATAGCGTTTTCTTGACGCACCCAAACTCCATCTTGTACTTCTGCTTTAATTCCACAGCCTGCACTACAGATACTACAGATTGTTCTAACAATCTTAGAATCTGGATAAGGATTTGCTACTTCTTGTTCACTTGCAGCTCTAATAGCTTTGTTTTCACTACCAAAAGCCGCACTTCCAAGACCAGCAATACCAGCAAGCTTAAGAAAATTTCTTCTTGCTAATGCCATCTTCTTCCTTTCTTAATTAATAAGCTATTTTGTAGTATTTTTCCCAATGCATAGTTTTTTTATAAAGCACTTCTTTTTTAGTACTTTTTCCTAAAATTACGGTATTTTGCTCTTGGTAATCATCTTTAGCTAAAGCATTCACACTTGCCCCAGCTACTACCCCTAAAGCACCAATTTTCAAAGATTTTTTTAAAAAATCCCTTCTTTGATTGGCCTCCATGTTCTCTCCTTTGAAATAAAAGTAAAGAATAACTATAAATACTTATTTTCAAAGTATTTATACACTTAACAAGATAAATTTTGCATATTTTCACTTAAGATTTTATTTAATTTCTATTTTCATAAAAAGATGATTTTGATAATATGTATTTTGGTAACAAAATACATATTAATTTTTATAATTTACTAAGTTCTTCTATATTTGTTTTGCTAAATTTAGTAGGAAGTCTTGGCTCATAAGGAAGTCTTTGTAAAGCCTCATCTGCTACACTTTTACCTTCTTTTTTTATAGGTGCTTGTACTTCCAAATAAGCTCTTTCATTTGCAAAAAAGACTTTCATAATATTGGCAATAGCAATGTAAAAATTTGAGTTTTTGTGGATTTGTAATTTTTCTATAAACTCATCTATTATAGGGTTTATCACAAAACGAAATAATTGCTGTGCAACTTTTAAATCATACTCAATAATACTTGCCATAAAAGCAAACAAAAAGCCAAATTCATCTTCACTTTGCCTGCAATCTTCTTTTTTTCTAAATTTGGTTTTTCTAATGATTTCACAGGCTTGAAGCTTCATTTTGCCATCATCCCTACCCTCATCATAAAAAGAAGCACTAATAGGCACATTCACATAAGAAAAATCAAAAAACACTCCATTTTGTTCTTCTTTAAAACTTGCAAAATCACATACACTAAGTTTTTCAAAATCAAATTTTAAACTATCATCTAAAGGACTTTGAGCTAAAACTAAAACTTGCTCATGCCAAATTTTAAACTCATTTTCATCGATAAAATTAAAAGCTTTTGAAAAAAATTCATAAAAATATTTACGCGAAAGATCAATATCTTGTATCATTAATTTTCCTTGTTATTTTTATTTGATTATAACAAGGAAAATTTAAAAAAATCAAGTGAGATTTTAAAATTTTGTTTTAGAATCGTAAGTAAACGATGGATTGATTTGTTTTTTATCGCTTAGTTCTTTATACCAATAAGAATGTAAAATATAAACTTCCTCTTCTTCTTTATAACCACTAATCATAGAGTGGATACTTCCTTTAATAGCAAATACGGCCATATAAATATGAATAGCAAAAAATACCGCACATAAAATACCCAAAATATTATGGATGATAGCTGAAGCTCTTAAAATATCTATATGAGAAATGCCAAAAATAGATTGCAAAGAAGTAGAATTAAAATCAAGGAAAAACATAAACGCACCAGTGATTATCATCAAAAAGCCACCAAAAACAGCTATATAATACCAAGATTTTTGACCAAAGTTAAACTTACCCGCAGGCACAGGTTTTTTCTCTTTGCTTAAATATCCACCTACTATCATCATCCATCTTAAATCATAACTTGCAGGAAGCATTCTTTTAATCCAACACAAAAGCATAGGAATGATGGAAATGATAAATAAAATAGTAGCAATACCATGTAAGTTTTTACACATTCTTACAAAAAATCCACCGCCAAAATACGATCCAAAAATCATAATAAGTCCGGTTGGTACAAGGATAATCCAAGAGATTGCTGCTACAAAATGAAACAATCTTTCAAATACTGAAAAAGCGTAAATTTTCTTACCATCATGAGAAAATTTCTTTGGACCTATGACCATATAATGCAAAGCAAAAGCTGAAATTACGACTATAAGTATAATCAAAACAGCACTTGCAATATACTCACCTTGCAGTTTAGTCCACAAAGCACCAAAATTTTGATAACTTTCTATATTCATCACTCTTTGCACATCCCAAATTTGAGTATTTTTAACTTCAAAATTTTCTTGAGCAAATAGAAAGTTAAAACAGGCTAAAAGAGCTAGTATAACTCTATGCATAAATTACTCCTAAACATTACACGCTAGAAAAAGCTTAGCATTGTAGTTTTGTTAATTTTCAGTTTCCATTTTTATTTTAAAAAAAGTTTTATTTAAAAAACATAAATTTGCAAAAAACTACAAAAAAACTCAATTTTTAGTTTCTTTTTGAATAATTTTCATAACAAAACTCTCTTATCATAGATAAATTTTCATTCTTATCTAAGAACATTAAATTTGGAAGTCTTACTCCATTAAAAGTAGTGTTTTTAACTATGGAATAATGAATTTGATCTAAAAATACTATTTTTTGTCCTATTTTTAACTCTTGATTAAAAGCATACTCACCCATGATATCCCCTGCTAAGCAAGTATTGCCACCAAGTAAATAAGCAAATTCATTTTCTTTTAACTCGCTATATTTTTCCCCATCACGACTTGATAAAATTCTAGCATTTAAAACCTCGCTTGTATAAGGCATAATGATAGTATCTGGCATATGAGCTTCGCTTGAAGTATCTAAAATAGCTATTTTTTTCTCATTTTCTACTATATCTATTACACTTGCAACTAAAGTCCCACACTGCCAACCCACAGCCTCACCTGGCTCAAGATACACTTGCACACCGTATTTATCGCTAAATTTTTTACAAAGATCAATTAGTTTTTGCGTGTCATAACCTTCTTTAGTAATATGATGACCTCCACCAAAATTAACCCATTTTATATTTTTAATAAATTTTGAAAATTTAGCCTCAAAAGCATTTAACACAAGCTCTAAAGAATGCGCACTTTCTTCACACAAAGCATGAAAATGAAGCCCACTTAAAGCACTTAAATCTTCATTTTCAAAATCAATCGCACGAATTCCTAATCTTGAAAATCTACCACAAGGATTATAAAGTTCTTTTGGAGCCACTGATAGCTCTGGATTACAACGCAAACCAAGAGACTTGTGGCTTGCTTTATCTTTAAATTTTTTAAACTGATTAAAAGAATTAAATACTATATGGTGTGAAAGATCTATGATTTCATCTATTTCATCATCTTTAAAAGCAGGTGAAAAAGTATGAATTTCTTTGTTCATATATTCTTTTGCAAATTTAGCTTCCCAAAGTCCACTGCAAGTACAACCTGATAGATACTCACCCACTATATCCATAGCACCTGAAAAAGCAAAACCCTTTAGAGCAAGCAAGACTTTTGCTCCACTTTGCTCACTCACTTTAGCCAAAAGCTCACAATTTTTTCTAAGCTTGTCTTCTTCTAAAATATAAGCAGGAGTTTGAAAGTCTTTATCTAAATGATTTTTAATTAGCATTATTTGTCCTTAATTTTTTGATTTAAAACCACTTGTATAACAAACCATATTAAAATTATATCTTGTTTTTATAATTTACAATCATTAATCAAACAATAGCTATAATCAAAATCCAAATCAAAATTAATTTAGGAGTAAAAATTTAATGGATAGAAGGTTATTTTTAAAATTTAATGCTTTAGGTTTAGCAAGTATTAGCAGCGCTTATGCAATGGGGGATCATTCTCATCATAATATGCACTCAAAACATACACAAAAAGATACAAAAGAAATCAATACTTCTTTTATAAAACTAGAAAATCCAAACATTAAATTATTAGATGAAAAAGACTTTCCTAGCGGACAAACATTAGCAAATTTAAAACTTCTAAAAAACACAAATACAAAGAAAAATTTCTTTAGATCAAGTATAGAAATCAAAGAAAGTCAAATAGAGCTTGTTAAAGGTAAAAAAACAAAATGCTTTACTTATAATGGCTCTATACCTGGACCTAAAATAGAAGTTTATGAAGGTGACACTGTAGAAATTTTGGTAAAAAATAGTTTAAAAGAACCAACTACAATCCACTGGCATGGACTTGACATACCACCTGAACAAGATGGCAACCCACACGATCCTATCATGCCTGGTAGAGAAAGAATTTATCGCTTTAAACTTGGAGAAAATTCAGCAGGAACCTACTGGTATCATCCACACCCACACTACACCACAGCAAAGCAAGTTTATAAAGGCTTAGCAGGGGTATTTGTAGTAAAAGCTAGAAAAGATACGCTGTCGCATTTACAAGAACAAGATTGGGTGATTAGTGATTTGCGTTTAGATGAAAACGCACAAATTCCTGATAATAATTTATTTGATTGGCTAAATGGTAGAGAAGGAAATTTAGTTCTTATCAATGGACAATTAAAACCAAAAATAACACTTGACAAAGCTCAAAGAATTCGTATTTATAATTTTTGTGCGGCAAGATATTTAAATTTACGCATTAAAGGTGCTAAATTTATTTTAGTAGGAACTGATGGAGGGCTTATAGAAAAAGGTGTTGAATTAGATGAATTATTTTTAAGTCCTGCTTCAAGAGTAGAAGTGCTAATCAAAGCAAGTAAGGGTGAATTTAAACTTGAAAGTACTTATTATGACCGCGATAAAATGCTTGTTAAAGAAGAACCTTACACTCTTATGTTGGCTGATCTTAAAGTAGAAAAAACTATAGAAAACATACCTGAAAAGCTACGAGAATTTTCACCTTTAAAAGAAGCTACAAGCTTTAAAGAAGTGATTATGAGCGAAGATCATATGCAAATGCATGGTATTAGTAAAAAAAGTGAAGAAGAAATCAAAAAAAGCCTTGCCTCTATGTTTTTAATCAATGGTAAAACATTTGATATGAATAGAACGGATTTAACCTCAAAATTAAATGAAGTAGAAGAATGGGTAATAAAAAACAAATCGCATATGGATCATCCTTTCCATATACATGGAACACAATTTGAACTCATATCTTCTAAATTTAAGGGTAAAATAACAAAAGCAAAATTCAGAGCATTGCAAGATACGATTAATGTAAGACCTGGAGAAGAATTAAGACTTAGAATGAGTCAAAAATTTACCGGTATTAGAATGTTTCACTGCCATATTTTAGAGCATGAAGATCTTGGAATGATGGGAATTTTAGAAATCAAAGAATAAAGGTAAAAAATGGTAAAAGTTGAATTTCTAGGGCCAATTAACAAAGAAAGCTTAGAACTAAATGTAAGTAATCTTAAAGAATTAAAAGCAATTTTAGGGCAAGATGAAAGCTTAAAAGAATGGCTTGAACTTTGTGCAGTTGCTTTAAATGATGAAATGGTTTTTGATGATGAAACTACCTTAAAAGATGGAGATAAAATTTGTTTATTACCACCGGTTTGTGGAGGATGAGTTATGTTTGAATTACATCAAGGAGCCTTAGAAATTCCTAGCATTTATGCTAGATGGTATGAATATGCTAAAGATAAAAACTGCGGAGCTTTAATCACATTTTGCGGTATAGTGAGGGCTGAAGATGAGATTGAGGCTTTAAGTTTTGATATATATGAGCCTTTATTAAAAACTTGGTTTGAAAAATGGTGCCAAAAACTTGTAAATGAAAATGTAAGCTTGATGTTTGCTCACTCTATCGGTAAAGTTAAGGTGCATGAGAGTTCTTATTTTGCTGGGGTTTTAAGCAAGCAAAGAAAATTAGGACTTAAGTTAATTAATGATTTTGTAGAAGATTTTAAAGCAAGTGCGCCTATATGGAAATATGATATCATTAATGGCGAAAAAATTTATGCCAAAGAACGCTCTTTGAAACTTCAAGGAGCAGGAATTTTAAGTACTAAGGACTAAAATGCTAACTTCTTATAGCCAAAGTTTAGACATACTTCATTCACACATACAAGCATATGAAAAGATAGAAAACATCGCTTTAACACAGTGCTTAGATAAAATTTTAGCCATAGATATCAAAGCTTCTACTAACAACCCTCAATTTCCTACTGCTTCTATGGATGGCTATGCGATTAAATTTAGCGAACAAGATGAGCCTTTGTCTATCATAGGCGAAGTACCTGCTGGAATTTTCCCAAGCTTTAAAATACAAAATAAAGAATGTGTTAAAACCTTTACAGGCTCTTTGATGAGTGAAGGTTGTGATACCTTAGTGCCTGTGGAAAAAGTTGAGGTTAAAAACGGTGTGGTTTATATAAAAGAAAAAGTTCCGCAAGGCTTTGCTGTGAGAAAGGTGGGCGAAAGCTACACCAAGGGCGAAATTTTACTCACTAAAGGCACAAAACTAGGTTATAGCGAGATAGCACTTTTAGCTGAGCTTGGATATTTTCACATTAGTGTTTTTGCTAAACCTATCATAGGTGTGCTAAGTAGTGGAAGTGAGATCAAAGACTTGGGCGAAAGCTTAGAGCACCCTGCACAAATTCGCTCATCAAACCATATAGCCATAGCTAATATGGCGAAAAAACTTGGTGCTGAAGCTAGAATTTTTCCACTTTTAAAAGATGATATGCAAAAAACCCCAAGTGTTTTAAAACAAGCACTTAATGCATGTGATATTTTAGTTACCACCGGTGGAGTTTCCATGGGGGATTTTGACTTTTTAAAACAAGCTGTTAAAGAGTATGAAGTCATCTTAGATAAAGTCAATGTAAAGCCTGGCAAACACATCAAAATAGCCAAATTTGAAGATAAATTCATCTTTGCCCTGCCGGGTTTTCCATACTCGGCTATGGTAATGTTTAATTTATATGTAAGAGAACTTTTAAATGCTTGGCTTTTACAAGAAAAAGACTATATATTTAAAGCATTTGCAAATACTGACTATAAGAAAAAAAGTTCGCATTTAGAATTTGTAGCTTGTAATATAGAATTTAAAGATGGAAAAATTTATGCCAATTTAAAAGGCAAAAAACAAGGTTCAAGTGCTATCATCAACAACCTTAACCACAAGGCTGCACTTATGATAGCAAATGATGATATAAAAGAAAATGATTTGGTTGATATAATTTTTATGCCTTAGGCATAATTTTTATCTTCAACCTACTCCAAGCAATAATAAAAAGAATGATGATATAGATATAGATAAAACCAACACTAGGATAAATAAATTTTTCTAGATCAAAAAACATCATAAAACCTTTTAAATAAACTTTTATAAAACTACTTAAATCAAAATTAAAAGTTACAAACATATTATTTTTGATAAACAAAAAATAGACATTATGGGTAAATAAATACATATAAAACACAAAAAAGATTTTCATTCCACTAATTTTGACTAGTTCTTTAAAAAAGAAAAATGCCGATATAGTATTTAAAATTGATACAATACCAAATAACTTTAACATCATTATTAACTCTATAAAATAACACAAATAAGAAATCATCCATAAAGTAAAAAACAATAATAATTTGTATGATTTTATCTTTTTGCAAAGCAGAATGATAGATACAAAAGAAAATATACAAAAAAAGCATCCTAAAATAATTAAAACTATTTCAAGAGGAAAAATTATACCAGATGAAAAATCATCAAGAACAAACATAATAAAAACCCAAAGATAGGTGATGAAAGGAAACACACAAGCAAGAATCATTGTAATTTTAATAAGCTTTAATCCTTGAGTCGTTGTTGCATAATTTTCTTTTATTTCTTCATCAAAACTTTCAAAATTTAGCCAAGCTAAAGCATGGTAAATAAATCCTGTAATTAAAAATGAAACTGCTATAAAAATTAAGATTGGAGCACCAATTAAAAATAAAGTATTACCTTTATTTGCTTGATTTGAAAGCACATCATATATATAAAAAAAAGAAATTTCAATATTTAAATGAAACAAAAATAAGCCTATATTTATACTTACAACAAGTATCAACAAACCTATAAAAAATAGATTAAAAGCTTTAATAAAATATTTTTGATGCGTTACTCTTGCAATTTCATAAAATATATTCTTAGTAAATTTATAAGATAATAAACAATTAATAATCATACATATTGCAATTATCGCTACTGTATGTTCAAAACTTATATAACCAGTTGGATGCAAAATCAAAACAGAAAATAAAAAGAAGGTTAAATTTATGAACATGGTAATAAAAAAATTACTTAATAATTCCTTAGCACCTGCGTGAACTTCGAGTTTATTTAAAACGATAATAAATAAAATAAAAGCCGTTATAGCAAATAATGGCATTATGGCCAACATGCTACAAATTAAACTCATAAGAGCAAGAATTTTAATATTTCTAGTAATTTTTTGTTGATTTTTCATAAATTCTCTTTCAAAAATAATTCAAATTTTTATATTATATAGATTATTTTAACCTAGTTTATCTTATAATTTTTAAAATACCTGTCAATAGCACTTTAGCTTTTTCTTGATTTTGTTTTAAATCATTTAAAATCTCTTCTACTTCACGAGTTATTATACTAGTCATTATCTAAAATATTATAGTTATTATCTGCGATATAAGCTTTTAATTCTTTTTCTAATATATCTTCAAGATCTATTTGATTAGTCCATTTATTTATTTTATTTACTTTGATATCAAAACATCCTTGTTTTAAATTATTAATTATTCTATTTATATAATCATCTTTATGTTGAATTTGTGTTAGTTTATCTATAGTGTTTTTTCTCCAATTTTCATTATGTACTAGTATAATATGCTTATTTTTTAATCCTTTTGCAAAACCATATTCATATAAAACATTACTATTATTGGTGCTACAATCAACTATAATAATATCTGCTTTCTCTATATTTTCAAATATCTTTTCTATTATATTATCATCTTTTTTTCATTCATAATCTCCATTAGATTAAAGTTATGGAGTTTATTTATACCTTGAATTCTATGAATTGATTTTTCTATAGAATCTTTATATTGATTAATATATATTTCATTATATTCCATAGCAACAAAAATATGTTTTACTCTTTCTAGTGTTTTTATATATGAATTAAAACTTTCATATAAATCGGCAAAATTTTTAAAATTATCTAAATTGTAATTAAATTTTTTTATCCATTTATTGAACAATTTAAGTTGTTTATTAAAAATTTCTAATCTATCATATTTATATTTAAGATAACATATGGCACCTAATAGACTACATTTAATGTTATTATCATGTTTATATTCGCAGTATTTATATATGGCATCTTTTATAATATTTACAATGCTTTGATCAAATTTTTGATTCAATATTTCATTGATTACAGAGATTAAAATCTGTTTTTCTTCTTCATTTAAATCTCTCCATGCTTCTTGTGTGTTTTTTAGGGTATTTAATAATTGATCAGATTCTATAAATTCTTTTAATACATTAGCGTCTGCTTTTGTAACTAAGTCAAAAATTTTATTTGAGGTAACTGGTAGTGCCTTTGAATTTAATAAATAAAAATATAGATGCTCTTGAGAATATTTTTCGTTCTTAGGAACAAATAAAATACAAAAAGAAATCATTCGATTTTCACCTTCTTCTGCTATTAATGACAATGCTTCTATTCTATGATTTCCATCTAACCTATATAATTTTTTATCTTTTTCTATATCAAATTTAAAAACTGCAAAACCAAAAGTTCTCATAGTTGCAGCTGTTTCCATTGAATTTATTTGTTTTAAATCTTTTATAGTATAATCCAAGCATTCTAGCTCATCTAAATTTTTACTTACATCATATGAATATAATAAAGTTACTTCAGGAAAGTATATGTCACTTTTAGAAGACTTATTTACATAACTTACGATTTTATTTCTATGATTTTCGTCAATATCTCTTTGAAATTCTTCATTGGTTTTTGATATTTGAGCAATTGTTTTTATATCGGTAAAACCTCTAAAAACTTCTATTCCATTTTTAGCTACAAGAGGTTTTATTTTTTTATATTTTTCTGTATTATCAGAACGAAAATTTTTAGTTTTTGCAAATTCTATTAAATCTTTTGGCACCTCCTTTACTTCTTCACAAACTCCAAGGATTTCTCTAATTCCATATAGCTTAATCATATTAATTCCTTTTTATTTTATTATAATCTTTTCTACCTCTAGATATAAGTCTTGTTCAAGTTTTTTAGCTTTTTGTTTATTTTCTTCTATTTTTTCATATTTTTGCTCTAGCTCTTCAATTATTTTATTTTGGATTTCAATTGGTGGAAGTGGTATTTTTAAATATTGATAAGAGCTTAAATAATAGCGTCTATGAGCTTTACTTATATCTATTTTAATAATTTTTAAGACTTCATATAAAAATTTTATATTTATTTTAGTATTATCTCTAATCTTTAGTATTTTTAAAGCATCAGACTTTACTTTAAAATTAAAATCCACAAATTGAATTGCTGTTGTAAAATCATCAAATATAATTACAGGTGGATTGTTAAATATGCCAAAATCTTCATCCGTATATCCTAATATAAAAGTTTTACCAGCTGTAAGAACAGGAGTGGTAAAATTATCACTATAATTTGTACTTGATACTATATATTTTTTAGGCAGTTCGTAATCTAATATGTTCTTTAACTCGATTAATGGATAATTACTTTTACTTAGATCAATTTTATCACTACCTTGGTTATGTGTAATGTCCCATCTACTTAAATTTTTAAAAGATACAGTAAAGATTTTTTCCTTTGCTGTTTCTTTTGGTTTTTTAAGCCCAAGTGCTATATATACATATGCTTCAATATCTTTTTTGTTTTTTTCTTCTTCAAGTTGTAATTCTTTAATTTTATTTTTAATAGTTTGAAGTTTTGTGACTATTTCTTTTTGAATTTCTAATGGTGGTAATGGAATTTGCAAATCTTTTATAAATTTATAATTTGATTCCGTTTTTATTCCTTTAATTTTTTTTGTTACTACATAATTTTGAAATTCTTTATGTTGTAATATTATTATTAAATATTCTTTCATTGTCATTGTATCGTTGATTATATATGGCTGATAGTGTGTTGAAGCATAAACTTTATCTTTGTTTGCTATAGCTATTGCACCTTGGTGAAAATTTATATTTGATACCAATAAATCATTTTTATAAACTGCATACATATCCATTTTTGTTTTGGGTTCTTTTCTATATTCTATAGTTGAAGAATTAAAAGGTATTTTTGCTACTATAGGCGTAAAACCATCGTAATTATTCGGAGTAATTTTTTCTTTTCTTGGAAATAAAATTTTTCCCAATAATTCAAGCTTGAAATTAGTTTTTATTGCATGATTTCCTAAAAAATAGCCAACATCCCATCTTGATAAATCTTTAAAATCAACAATTTTTGTTTTACTCATTTTTTACCCCAAACTACACTATTGTTTTTTAAAAATTCTTTAAAGTATGTATTTATACCTTTTTCTATTATTTTTTCTTTTCCTGTGTTTTCATCTTTTTCTATAATGTCCATTAATTCATTTTTAACACCTTCTCCAGTTTCGCCTGTGCTAGTAATTCCAACTGCCTCAGCTTCTGCCATAAAAATAGGATAATCAAAATCATTTTTTGCTTTTTGATACGCTTCTTCTATAATTTGATTTTCTAAATCTTTTAAATCTTTTTTAGCTTGTTTTTTATCATCATTTGTATATAAAGGTGTTTTTTCACATTTGGTTTTACGATAATTTATAATTTCATTAAGCTTATCTATAACTGCTCCATGTTTTAATTTTAATTTTTCTGTGTGTTCAGGGATTAAATTATTCCACTTTTGCTGCGAAACTTCATCAAATTTTTGAATAAATAAAATTGAGCATTTAACACTGGCTTTAGAGCTTAAAAATGTTTCTACTGGTAGCGATATAACAGCTCTTAAAAAGGCTCTTCCTTCTACAAATTTTCTTACATATTCAGCATTTGGCGTATTAAACACCCCCTCAGGTAAAACAATGCCTAATCTTCCATTTGGTTTAAGTAAATCTATACACCTATTTATAAATAAATGTTCTGTTTTATCACTTTTTAGATTTTCTTTGAGTTTAAACAATGAAGCTATTGGCTTTCCAATATTATCTATAATTTTAAGCTGAGTGTTTTTATATCTTTCTTCCCCATATAAATCGTAGTATTGTTTTATATACTCTTCATAACCTTCTTTTGCTATCAATTCTCCTTGCTCTGTTTTAGTAAGCCAAGTATCACTTTCTTGAATCACATCACTTTCTTCTACTTGTGAGCCAAAAGGTGGATTTGTAAGGATGATGTCAAATTGATTTTCAAATACTCCATTTATATTTAAAAGCCCATTGTGATGATGTATGCCGCCGTGACCATCACCGTGCATTATCATATTCATTTTAGATGTTCTAGCCATTCTATCGTTTGCATCTACTCCATATATACAAAAATTTGAAAGCTTATATATACGAGAATCTTTATTGTCTAAACTTAACTCTTTTTTCAGCTCTTCAAATTTTTCTGTAAGCTTACTTGCTTCTTCGCTTGTTGGATTTTCTAGGTCTTTAATATTGTCTTTTTTCCATGCTTCATATTGATTTTTTATATCTTTTTGTATAATTTCTCTAACCTTGCTAAATATCCTAATTAAAAATCCGCCACTACCACTAGCAGGATCACAAGAGATTTCACCTTCTTTAGGGTCTATCATATCTACCATAAACTCAACTACACTTCTAGGTGTAAAAAATTGACCTATTTCACCACGAAAAGTTCTTCCTAAAAACTTTTCAAATGCTATGCCTTTTACATCTGCCGAGGTTAAAGATAAATTATATCTTTCTAGTTCTTCTATAATTTTTAATATAGTATGTTCTTTTAAATTAATCTTTTCATCTTTTTTAAAAATTTTATCTTTTGCAAATTCTTTCTTAGCACCATCAAAATAATTTTCAATAGGATTTGCATTATACTTTCTAGCTTCTTTAATGTATTCTTGATTAAACTTTTTATTTTGTCCTTTTAAAAGCATTCTTTCAACATAAACTTTCATAAATAAAATTTTAGCTATTTCATCAAATGCAGCTGCTGGATCTAGTTTTTCTATATTTCTTATAATATTGTGGCATTTATGAAGCATATTTGCAAATTCATCTTCTTTAAAAACTAATAAATCTTTATAAAGCTGTTCTATTGTTTTTTCATCAGCTCCATTTGATGGTATATTTGATATCTCTTGTCTATATCCTGGCACTTTGTCTTTTAAAATTCTCCAAAATCTAGTTTCGTAATTATTATGAGTAACAAAAAATTTAGCATCTAATATTCTTGCGTAACTTTCGCCTTGATCATAATCTTTTTCATTTATGTGAATATAATCTGCCTTACACTCAACAATAATTAATGGAGTATTGTTGTTTTGTTTTTCTTCTATACTTTTCCATATAACTATATCAGCCCTTACGCTTCCCTTGCCTTCTTTTGTCGATAACTCTTCATCTAATTGTTCTATTTTATATTTATATTCATTTACTAATCTACATACAAATTCTTGTCTAACTTTTTCTTCTGGAGTTGCAACTAAGTATTTTTTTCTAATATGAGAATATATTTTACCTTCTTTGTTATATTGAACTTCTAAAATATCCATATAAATCCTTTAAATAAAAACTATCATTAATATAAAATATATTTTATATAAATATGCGAAATAAATTATAAAACAAACACATTTTAATAAAGTTAATTTATTTAAACCTATGAGTTATTTAATCTTATTTTTAATCTTTGAAATAGTATAACACAAACATCCTTGCTCTTATTTTATCATTTTTAGCTAAAATATCTCAAAATAAAAAGGACGAAAATGACTCCACAAATTAAAATAAATAGACCAAATTTACAAGAAGTACAAAATTATCTTAAATTAAATGAGCACTATGATTTACAAGAAAAAGCATTAAAAAAATTATTTACAAAAACTTATCCAAAAAATAATGATATAGATGATATTTTGATAAAAGCATCATCATTAAATGATTTTTACAGCACTAATATTTTTTCAATTTTTCCAGTTGCTAAACATATAAAAAATTTAAAAATTGATGAAGGTTTAGAAAATGGGGATTTAACTTTAGTTAGTAAAATAGCAAATATTAAAATAAATGGAGTAAATAAAAATTTTTATTCTTTTGCTAGTAAATATTGCTCGCATCATAAACCTTTAATTTTCCCTATATATGATTATTATGTAGACAAACTAATAACATATTTTCAAAAAAAAGATAATTTTTATGACTCTGAGTTTAATTTGAAAAATTATGAGATATTTTGTAATATTATAAATGAATTTATTACTTATTATAAACTAAATAATTTTAACATAAAAGAAATTGATAAATATTTATGGCAATTAGGCAAAGTTGCATTTCCAAGAAATTATAAAAAACAAAATAATAAAGCGTAATATATTCAAGTTTTTATAGTAATTTTAAAAATTAAATAATTATACCATAAAAATCAAACCAAAAACCACAAAGGAGAGAAAATGGACTCAAAAATCTTTTTAGAAAATGGTCGTGTTAAGAGCAAAGGTTATGCTATGCTTAGTAAGGATTCTAAATTTACACCTTTTGAATTTACACGCCATAAAGTAGGCAAAAACGACATCTTAATCGCTATCAAGTACGCAGGAATTTGCCATAGCGACATACACACTGCAAGAAGCGAATGGGGCGAAGCAACCTATCCTTGCGTACCTGGCCATGAGATAGCAGGAGAAGTCATCGCAGTGGGTGAAAATGTGAGTAAATTTAAAGTAGGTGATTTTGCTGGGGTTGGGTGCATGGTAAACTCATGCGGAGAGTGCGAAGCATGCAAAAAATCTCAAGAGCAATTTTGCGAAAATGGAAAAACCATCTACACTTATAACTGCAAAGATGTATTTCATGATAATGAAAACACCTATGGAGGCTACTCAAATAACATCGTAGTAAGTGAAAAATTTGCTATCAATGTACCAAAAAATGCTCCACTTGAAAAGATAGCACCTTTACTTTGTGCGGGTATTACTACCTACTCACCGCTTAAATTTTCAAATATCAAAGAAGGTTCAAGCGTAGCTATAGCAGGATTTGGTGGACTTGGTATGATGGCAGTAAAATATGCTGTGAAAATGGGTGCAAAAGTAAGTGTTTTTGCAAGAAATGAAAACAAAAAAACACAAGCTCTAGCTATGGGTGTGAGTAATTTTTATACTAGTACAGATAAAAGTACAGTAAAAGAAAGATTTGACCTCATCATCTCCACCATACCAACCCCTTATGATCCGCTAGCTTATATGGATTTATTAAAATTTGGTGGTGAGATGGCTATAGTAGGATTACCTCCACATGAAGTAAGCCCTAGCATTAATATCATTCATTTTGTACATAAAGCAGGTAAAAAAGTATATGGCTCGCTTATTGGGGGCATTAAAGAAACTCAAGAAATGCTTGATTTTTCTTTAGAACATGGAATTTATCCTGAAATTGAACTCATCAAACCAAGCGAGATTGACAAAGCTTATGAAAACCTCACTTCAGGAAAAGCCAAATTCCGCTATGTAATCGATATGAGTGAGCAGGATTAATACTCATCAAAAATCACATCACTAGTGTCAAAACCTCTTTGTTTGGCTATTTCAAGCAAAGAGGTTATTTGCTCTTTTGCTAAAATCTCTCTTGATAAAATCCAAAGATATTTTTTATCAGGACTACCTACGATAGAAACTTGATAATTTGTATCAATGTAAACAATCTCATAATTTGGCTTGTTAAAAACATTCATAAAAATACTAAATTTAACCGCTAAAGATCTTGGTGATTTTACCCTAGCTTTGCCATTTGCTTGAGAGATTTCTCCATTTTCTTTAGTGCATATATTTTTGACTTTGATTATAGGCGTAGAGCCTTCATACTCTAGCTCATATTCTGCCTTAGCACTTTTGCAAGTTTTTTGAAAAAATGCAGGTTTTCTAGCCATTTCTAACCATGTGCCCATGTATTTTTCTAAATTTATACCATCTAATAATTCTATCATTTTTCTTCCTTTTGATTTGCCTCGCCCCAATCACACATCGCTTGTAAAATAGGAATTAAACTTTGACCTTTTTTAGCAAGACGGTATTCTACTTTTGGAGGGATTTGTGGGTATTCTTTACGCGTGATTAAATCATCATTTTCAAGCTCTCTTAAAGTATGTGTTAAAGTCTTAAAAGAAATATTACCAAGATATCTTTTAAGTTCATTATATCTTACTACTTCATAGCGAAATAAACAGTACAAAACGCTCATCTTATACTTTCCCGAAATCAAAGATAAAGTATAATTAAATCCGCATTCCGTAAAATCGCACTTTTCTTCCATATACTTTCCTTTTATATAGCATCATGCTTTTTTATATTATAATCCAAAATCATTTTTTATCAAAATGAAAACAAATTAAAAATGGTTTCGATGTATTTCATCACAAATCTTATCATTGCTGCTATTGTTGGTGGGGCATGCAGGGCTGCGCTTCATTTATGGAAAAAGAAAAAAGAAAAAGATAGTAGTGAAAAATAATATGTGAAGCAAAATGCTTCACATATATCTATACTAATTGTCTATCATTTTTATGATATTTTAAAATACCCTCTGCACAACGATAAGCCAAAGCTCCAACTGTATCAGTAGGATTATATCCGCTATTGTGCTGAAAATTTCCTGCACCCACAACAAAAAGATTATCCATATCCCAATGTTGCAAATAAGTATTAACAACACTTGTTCGAGGATCAGCACCCATAGTAGTTCCACCCGTATTATGTGTAGATTGATAAGGCACAATACTATAATCTTTTAAATAAGTTCCTTTTTTAATTGATCTCACTCCTTGCATTTTTTTAGCTACTTCAGCTGTTTTATCTGTTATAAATTTATGCAAAGCGCGATCTTGATCTGTAAAATTATAAGTAAGTCTTACGAGTGGCGTTCCAAAAGCATCTTTATAGGTTGGATCTAAACTCAAATAGTTACTTTTATGTGGTAAAGATGCGCCTTGCCCTCCCACTGTAATGGCTCTTGTAAAATTATAGTTTAAAGCTTTTTTAAATTCAGCTCCCCAACTTGGAGTTCCTTTTGGCAGAGGAGCTGATTGGATAGGGCGATTTCCAAGTTGCACACTATAAATCATAGCTCCGTGTAAAAACTTCTCTTTTGAGTGATCAAAATTATCCCCATTATAATCATCGCAAGTTGTACCCAAAGCACCTGAACCCATATATGTATTAAATTGCTCATCAAAAAATGCTGTTGTTCCCATATTGATTTGATAACAATAGTTTTTACCTAAAGTACCTTTGCCTGTATTTGGATCGTATTGCTCACCTATACCACTTACCATTAAAAGCTTAGCATTGTTAAACATATAGCTTGTAAGCACTACAATATCTGCTGGCTGAATATACTCTTTCATAGTTCTAGTATCTACAAACCTAACTCCTGTAGCTTTGCCATCTTTTTTTAGTATTTCTATAACATTACTATGAGTTCTTATAGTATATTTTCCTGTACTCATGGCTTTAGGTATGACAGTATTAATAGGACTAGCCTTAGCACCATACTCACAACCAAAACGCTCACAATAAGCACAATATTGACATGGGGCTAGATCTTGACCATCTGGATTAGTATAACCGCCTTTTGAATTAGCCGCAGGTAATCTAAATGGATGTAACTTCATTTCTTTTGCAGCTTTTTCGAAGCGTTTAAGCATTTTAGTATTTTCTAAAGGTTCTTGCGGATAAGGACTTGATCTAAACAAACCCATTTTTTCAGCAAGTGGGTTTTCTTCTCCACAAATTCCACAAGTTTTTTCAAACTTATCATAATAAGGTTCCATATCTTTATAGGTTAAACCCCAATCTTGCAAGGTATAATCATCACCTAATTTATTACCATATCTTTCAAAACTTTTTGTTTTAATCTCAAAATCATAAGGTAAAAATCTAAAGGTCCAACCATTCCAATGCACCCCTGCACCACCAACATTACTTCCAAGTAAAAAAGATCCCATTTTTCTATATGGTAAAGCTAAACCATTGACATTATGGCGAAAAGTTACTGTATCTTTTGAGCAATCTTGCATTAAACCATAGTTAATACCATATCTCCACTCATCGTGAATCATTGCAAAATTTTCCGTAGTTTGCATCATACCACGCTCTAAGCTCAAGACAGTCAATCCAGCTTTGGTAAGTTCTGCTGCAACTATACCACCTGTCCAACCAGCTCCTACTGTTACCACATCTACTTTTTTTAATACTTCTACCATAATTCATCCCTCCATATCAGCTAAGCTCATAGGCTCTATGTCAAAAAACTCATCACTTGCAATTTTATCAATATAACTCATTTGAGCACCAGGATATTGCATCATTCTCCATCCATTTTTATTATCATTACCACCATAAATTGGATCAGACAAAACTCCAGCTATTGTCATATCCCTTAAAAGAGTAAAAAATTCAGAAGATTTAAATCCTATGAAATCGATTTTATTTTTTTCTAAATCAACTAAAATTTTATCCTGCTCAACTCCTTTTAAAGATGAAAAAGTTTTTTTATAACGCTTTTGAGATATTATTTCCAAAGCTTTAACACCCTCTAAAAAAATCTCATTACGCTTCATTGGGGTTTGATAACCTTGCTCAGCAATTCCTTCTATAAATGGTCCTTGTAAGTATTCTCTATCATTATAACCATAAGCTGAAGCTAATTGATTATCAATAAAATAAGGTACGCCTAAGCCTATAGCACCATCACCTTGCTCATCTTTTGGATAAATTCTCTCACATGCTGCACTTAGATTATCAAAATCAGTCTGCACTTGAAAAAACATTTTTCCTCTTATTTTATTTGAACCTCCTTGTGTTTTCTTGTGCGCATGAGTTAATTCTGCAGCATGCAATATAGCTCCACCACTCATAGTGCTAGCAGCAACCACGCCGCCACCTAAAAGACTTAATTTAAAAAAATTTCTACGATCAATGACATTATCTTGCATATCTTCCTCCTTTTTATTGACAATATCAAATCATATCAATTCTATTCCTTGACTTTTTAATATAGTCTTAAATAAAAAAAATAATACTATTTTTGTATTATTTTAAAAAAATCAATCATAAAAAGTAACATATTTGTTTTAAACTTTCTTATAATATAGTATCTTACATAAACTTCAGCATTGAAATATAGTTATAGTTAAATTATAATTTTAAAAACATAAAAAGGAAAAATATGCAAAAAGTATTATTATTAAATGGTGCAAAAGATTTTGGACACTCCAAAGGAAGATTAAACACAAGCTTGCATGAGCTTGCACTTAAGACTTTACAAGAGCTTGGTTTACAAACCCAACAAACACACATAGATCAAGGCTATGATACAAACAATGAGGTAGAAAAAATTCTAAATGCTGATGTTTTGATTTGGCAAATGCCTGGTTGGTGGATGGGAGAGCCTTGGATAGTGAAAAAATACATTGACGATGTTTTCACAGCAGGACATGGAGTGTTTTATAAAAACGATGGTAGAAGCCATAATGAACCTACTAAAAATTATGGCACAGGTGGGCTTTTAAAAAATAAAAAATACATGCTTTCACTAACTTGGAACGCTCCAATACAAGCTTTTGATGATGAAAATGAATTCTTTAATGGAGTCGGAGTTAATGGAGTGTATTTACACTTTCACAAAGCACATGAGTTTTTAGGAATGAGTGCTTTACCTACTTTCATAGCAAATGATGTAATCAAAAATCCTCAAGTGCAAGAATATTTCACAAATTATAAAGCGCACTTAGAAAAAATTTTTAAAGCTTAGAAATTTGGGATTTGATGCTAGAAATCATTGATTTTTTAGCCTCAAATTCACTTTTTAAATTCAAAATAATCTGTCTTTTAGCTTCTGCAAAATCAACAAAACTTTGCATATAATTTTTATAAATTTTTAAAACCACAGGCTTATTTAAAAACAAATCTTCAAATTCATATACATTAAGCTCGGTTAATACTCTTTGGTGCACTTCACTTGCTTTTGGATGATACAAGCTAAACTCGGTACTATCAAGCTCGTAAAATTCTTTACTCGCATTCATTTTAGCACTAAAAAATCCTAAAGTAAGCTTAGTAGCACTCTCATAATTTGCCAAAGCTTTTAGATTAAGCTTTTCTAAAAATAGATCAAGTTCAAGTTGGCTTTTAAACAATAATTGTTTAAAATCTTTTAAAAAAAGTTCTTCACTAGCACTAGCAAAGCTTCTAAAACTAGCAAATTCTTTTTCACTTTCTAAGGCATTTTCTTTTTGTAAATTTGAAAATTGAGCCTTAAAAAGCAAAATTTGCTCTTCTAAATGAGTAAAAAATAAGGAAAAATCATCTTTAATTTGACTAAATTCTAAAGCGATTTCATTTTTTAATCTTTTAAATTCCTTATTCATTGCTTCAGAGTTATAAAACATAGCCAAAAACGCATCATCACTTGAAAGATATGGTGCTTTATAAGCAACTTTTTCATAAAGATTTTTCTTAAATAAACCCTTAGCTTCTTTATAATAACTACTATCTTTTTCTTTGATAAATTTTAAAATTTCTTGAGCAATTTTTTCTCCAACAAGTTTTAATTTATCCAAACAATTATGATTTAGAATTTTGATTTTTTGCTCTAGCTTGCTTGCTTTGAAAGTTTGCAAAACAGTATTAAATTTAAGCTCTAATTGCTCTAGTGCATTTTGAAACAAATCATATTGATTTGACAAAAGTTCACATAAATTACTAAGTTTTTCTTTAATAAAATCTTTTTTAATGCACTCATAATCAAGTTTTTTTAAATACTCATAAAGTAAAGGTAAATTTGACTTTTGCAAATCAAATTTTGCCTCTTTGCATGAAATTGCGATGATTTTTTCAAAATACTTATCAAAAACTAAATGTGCATAATTTAAAACATTTTCTAGCTCATCTTGACTTAACTTATCTTTTTGATTAAGTACACAAATTCCACCACGCTCTAAAAGCTTAGTATTTGCCTTTATGGCTTCTTCTTCACTTTTTTTGCCTGCATTATCAATCAAACTAAGCCAAATAGCACTATGCATAAAAGAAAGCTCTTTAAAAGTAGTTAGCGTATCGGTGGTGTTTGCATTTAAACCCGGGGTATCTATAAGTGTGATATCTTTTAAAAGCTCAATAGGTGCAAAAAGGTGCAAACTTTTAGTTTCTTTTAGCTCATTTCTTTGATCGCTAAATTTAGCAAGCTCGTCTATATCTACAATCTCATCACTGCCATCTTCATATTCAACTCTTAAAAAATACTCCTTAGCATAGCGTAAAAAAGTGGGCTTAAAAGTCACTGGCACCACGCCTGTTGGCAGGCATTCTTTTTGTAAAATCAAATTTAAAAGCGTGGATTTACCGCTGGAAAATTGCCCTATAATGGCCACATTAATGGCTCTTTTATAGCTAGCTATAATCATTTCAAGATCTTTTAAAAACACATCATTTAAATGCAAACTCGGTTCTAAAAATGCATTTTTAATTGCTAAGATTTTTCCTTCAAAACTATCATCAAAGCTTTTACAATAAGCATTTTCATAAGCTTTTAAAAAATCATTAATCAAATCATTTTGCATTTAAAAGCTCCGTTTTTAACGTCTTTAAACTTTGTAATTTTGTATTATTTTTTTCTAAAAGTTCTTTGGAGTTTTGCTCGTTTTGTTCTATTTGTAAAATCAAGTCTTTTAAGTCTTTGATTTGCTCTTCTTGTTCTTTTTCGTATAAATTTAAACTAAATTCTAAATTAGTAAAAAATTCTTGATTATTTTTTAAATCTAGGGCTATTTTTTCTATATTGAATGTTTGTAATTTTTCTAAAATTTGATTTTCTAAAGAGCTTTCTAGTTTATAAATATCTTGCGTGGATTCTAAATTTTTTAAAAGCTCCGCTTTTAATGCCATAAAAAGATCATTGGTAAAAATGCTTTCTATTTTTGTTTCAACCTTACTTTTAAAATCATCACAATTTTGCTCTAAAATAGCTTTTAAAAAATCATATTTCACACTTAGAGTGTTTTTAAGCTCATTAATTTTATACTCACTTTGCTGTTTTAGCTCTCTTAAAAGATCAAAAATTCCATCTTTTAAAGTCGTATCAATGATAATATTTAGTCTTTGAGTGTTGTTTTTGATTTTATTATTTTGATTATATTTTAACTCATCTATAAGTTTTTCTTTTAATTTCTTAGCTAGTAAATGCAAAAGTGTTAAAATTTCTTGAGTATTTTCATCTTTTGTGTTAAAAATAGCACTTAGTTCTGCTTTTACTTGCATTAATTTTTCTTTTTTTGCTTTAAAATCGTTGATAATAGTTTGATTTTGCTTATCAAGCTCAAAGCTTTCATAATTTAGCATTTTATTAGAAAATTTAATTTTTTCTTCTATTTTTTCTAAATGTAATAATAATTCTTTTTTATAAGCACTTAGAGCAATTTTGTTTTTATCATATAAGCTTTTAGCTATAAGTTCTTCTAGTGTTAAAATATTACTTTGTTCTAAATTCCCACCTTTTTTTTGATAAAAATCATTAGCTAATTTTGAAGAAATACACACAAAATCTAAATTATCTAATAATTCTTGGCTAAGCTGCTTTTGTGCTAAATTTTCTTTGAGTTTATTTTTAGTATAGTTAATTACTTCTTGCAAGTCTTTTTGACTAAGCAAGTCAGCCTTGGTAAGCACAATTAAAAGCTTACTTACCCTTGAAGTTAGCAAACATTCTATAATAAAATCACAATCTTTTTGACTAAGACTTTGAGAAGCATTCATAAGGTGGATTAAAAAGTCAGCCTTGCTTATATAATCTTTTGTTAAAAGTTCTCTTTGGATAATAACATCATCAAGTCCTGGAGTATCAACTATACAAACATTATCTTTTAAAAAATCAAGCGATGAAAAAAGCTCTATTTTTTTAATAAGTGCTGAAATTTTGTTTTTTGCGCTAGTGTAATTTTTTAATTCTTCAATTTTTATTTCTATATTTTTATTTTCTTTTTCAATATACTCATTTAGATTAAAATTTTGCTCTAATTGTTTTATAAGCTCTTGCATATCTTGATTATCTTTAGAGCTTTTTAAAATATCTTGCCATTCTTCATCATTCCAAAAATATATCTTAGCTTTTTGGTCTTTGCCGTATTTTAAAACACTCAAATTTGCAGTTTCAGGCACATTAGATACACCTAAAAAATCTTTTTTTAAAAGTGCATTTAGCATACTTGATTTACCTGCATTTACCACACCCGTTACTGCGATAGAAAAATCAATATTACTAAATTTAACCAAAGCTTCTTGTAAGAGTTTTTGAACTTTTTCATCTTCGCAAAGCTCTTGTAAGTTTTGATTAATGAGATCTAGTGTTTGATGTGAGTTTTTAACTTCTTGCTTGTAATCTTTTTGAATAACTTTTTGTTTAGATACAAAAGCATATATTAAAGTATTATCAGTGATTTTTTGAAGTTTATCCAAAGCTTTTAAAAGCTCGTTTTTGTCTAAAATTCCCAAATTTAAAGCATTAATAAAACAAACCTGTGCATACTGAATACCATAAAGATCTAAGCGTAAATTTAAGCTTTTCATCAAATTTTTAAATTCATTTAAAGCACTAAATCTTTCATAATTATCAAGATTAGTACTTAAAAGAATTGCTGCTTTTTGAGCATCAATTAAACTTTCATCAAAAAGTATATTTGTGTCAAGATAAACACTATGATTTTGCCAAATTTGTTTTAGTAAGGTTTTAAGAGCCCCCTTTTCTTGGGGGCTAGGATTATTTGTTTCTTTGAGCGACAAGCTGTCTTCTCATATAAGCAATTTTACTTTGTAAAGGCAGTTCTTTTGGACAATTATCTTCACATGCAAGTAAAGACATACATCCAAATACACCATCATCATCGCCCACTAATTCATAAAAATCCTCTATAGTTCTATGATCATGTGGATCTTGTAAATATCTAGCTGTTCTTAAAAGTCCAGTAGCTGCGATAAAGTCAGGTCTCATTAACTTAGTCGCACAAGAAGCAACACAAATTCCACACTCTATACAACGATCAAGTTCAAAAGTCTCATCAGCAACTTCTGGCTCAATACGCTCTTCAAGTTTAGAAATATCTGTTTCTTTTTCATTATGCACCCAGCTTTCAACGCGTTTGCACATACCATCAAACCACTCACCTGTATTAACACTCAAATCTTTAATATGTCTAAATGCAGGCAAAGGCATAAGCTCTATAACGCCATCTGGATAATCTTTTGTCAATGTTTTACAAGCAAGTTTTGGCTTACCATTGATCATCATAGCACAGCTTCCGCAAATCCCTGCTCTACATACAAAGTCAAAACTCAAATCCGCATCCATTTTTTCTCTGATTTGAGTTAAGCACACAAAAATCGTCATAAATGGAGTTTCTTCAAGCTCATAAGTAACAAAATGAGGCTTAGAAATTTTACTTAATGGATTATATTTAAATGCTCTTATTGTTAATTTTCTACTCATAATCAACTCCTATTCTTTGATTTGGTGCTTTAAATTTAGCTTGTAATTCATAAGGCATTAAAGCATGTTGAATTTCATATCTACCTTTACCTTCTGCTTCCATTTTTTCACGGATCGCATCAACTTCAGCTTGGCGTTTTTCACTTAATGGGTTTTCAATGATATTTCCTTTAGCACCATAACCTCTAAATGCAGGTGGAATTTCCATTTTCATAATATCAAGATCTTCATACTCAACTCTAGGCATACTTTCACCTTCTACCCAGTAAGTATTTGTTCTTTTCATCCAATTTAAGTCATCTCTTTTTGGATAATCTTCTCTATAATGAGCCCCGCGGCTTTCTGTTCTTAAAAGCGCGCCATAAGCAACACATAAAGCAATTTTTAGCATTCTTGGAACCCTGTAAGCTTCTTCAAGCTCTGGATTTGCACATTTTAATTCTTTATCATGCACTTTTAGATCAAGTGATTTTTGATATAACTCTTCAAGTTCTTTAACCGCTTCTTCAAGACCTTGACCTGTTCTAAAGATAGCTACTTTTTCCCACATAATGTCTTTCATTCTGTTTTTGATTTCAAATACATCATGTTTTCCTTCTTTACTTACAAGAGATTTTAAATAATCATACTCTTTAGAAAGGAAAGATTTAACGATGTTTGTATCAATTTCTGAACCATTTTCTTTACAATATTGTGCAAAATAATCCCCTACGATCATACCTGCAACAACAGTTTCTGAACATGAATTTCCACCCAAGCGGTTAAATCCGTGCATATCCCAACAAGCTGCTTCACCACATGCAAAAAGACCATTTAGCCATTGACTTTCACCGGTTGGTTTTGTTCTAATACCACCCATTGAGTAATGTTGCATAGGTAAAACTGGTGCCCAGCCTTTTGGACCCTCATCAGCAGGATCAATACCATTAAATGTTTTACAAATATCTTGAACATCACGAAGATTTTTTTCAACATGAGCACGACCAAGGATAGAAATATCAAGCCATAAATGATCTCCATAAGGGCTTTTTACCCCTTTTCCTTTTCTAATATGCTCCATCATTCTACGACTTACAACATCCCTACTTGCAAGTTCTTTTTTCTCAGGCTCATAATCAGGCATAAAGCGGTAACCATCAACATCTCTTAAGATACCACCATCACCTCTACAACCTTCAGTTAGTAAGATACCGCTTGGCACGATTGGAGTTGGATGAAATTGCACTGCTTCCATATTTGAAAGTCTACAAAGTCCAGTTTCAAGTGCAATAGCAGCTCCTGTACCTTCACAAATAACAGCATTTGTAGTTTGTTTATAAATTCTACCATAACCACCTGTTGCAATCATAGTTCCTCTAGCAACATAAGCAATTAATTCTCCATTAGTTAAATCTCTAGCAATAGCTCCTAAACATTTTTTACCATCATGAATTAATCTTACTGCTTCCATTCTATCAATAATTTTAACTTGATGTTTAATCGCTTCATTTGCCACACCATATAACATACAATGCCCTGTTGCATCAGCTATATAACATGTTCTCCATTTTTTAGTACCACCAAAGTCTCTTGCATTTATAAGACCATGCGCTTCTTCTTTTTCTTCGATAGTAGTTTTTTGAGCGTTTATAACAACAGTTCTAGGTCCTTTTGTAACTCTAGTCCAAGGCACACCCCAAGCAGCAAGCTCACGAACCGCTTTTGGAGCAGTTTGTGCAAACATTCTAGCTACTTCTTGATCACAGCCCCAGTCAGATCCTTTTACTGTGTCAGCAAAATGCACATCTTCATTATCACCTTCGCCTTTTACACTATTTCCTAAACTTGCTTGCATACCACCTTGTACAGCAGCTGAGTGAGATCTTTTAACCGGACAAATACTTAATAAAGTTACACTCTGACCACTTTTTGCAACTTCAATAGCAGCTCTTAAACCTGCAAGACCACCACCAATAACTAAAGCATCACTATATTGTATGTTCATATTTAGCTCCATCATAAGTTTTTACTATTTGCGCTACAGAGTTGTTTTGGTAATTATTAAGACCTATTTTTGCAAAAGCAGCTAAGCTTAATACACCTAAAACTAAGAAGAAAATACTAATAAACCATTTTGCTTTTTTAAGTTTTTTACGACTTTCTTTTGCATCTTTACCTTCAAACCAACCCCATTTTACACATAATCTATATAAACCAATACTTCCATGCAACTCAACACAGATTAATAAGGCAATATAAAATAACCACATAAAATGACTTACCACTCTATCGCCTGACATATCAGCACTGATTTTATCTGCATTAGTTATAACAAAAATCAAATGCGCTGAACCTAGGAAAAACATTACAAAACCAGTTGCAGCCTGAACCCACCATAAAGAGGAATCACCATGATTCATATATTTTAAGTGTGTTCTACAAAGTTGATATTGTCTAAAATTGATAGGAAATTTTCTCATTGCAAGACCTGCATGCACAAAGAAAATCACTAAAACACAGGCGGCTAAAAAAGAAGTGATGTAGCTCATCATAGGGCTATCAATGATAAATTTTAGTTCCAAAAAGTGAACTACTGAATCAAAAAAATCATCACTAACCAAAATGGTAGAAACGAAAAACATATGTGCCCACATAAACAAGCCTAAAATCAAGCCTGTTGCACTTTGAATATAGTCAAGTTTTGCTGGCATTTTGCTTTTTTTGCCATCAACACTCTTGCCTAAAAAACCTTCAATGAGTTGGCTCATATTTACTCCTTTAAAAAGTTGATAATTTATAATATCGGAGCAATTATAGAACTTTTATTCTTAAAAAAAATAAAAATTTATAAATTTTTTTTAATATTTCTTAAATAAAAAGATAAAATTAGTCCTAATAAAAACATTATAATACTTAAAATTTGGCCCATACTCATACCAAAAGCAACAAAGCCTATACCAAAGTCAGGCTCTCTATAAAACTCACAAACAAAACGCGCTAAAGCATAAAAAATTGTATAATAAGCAATAAGCTCTCCATTGTATTTTTTATATTTTTTTATCAATAATAAAATGATAAAAACTATAAAACCTTCTAAAAATGCTTCATAAAGTTGCGAAGGATGACGCAATATCCCATCTACATAAATACCCCAAGGTACATCCGTAGCTCTACCAAATAGCTCTTGATTTAAAAAATTTCCAATACGCCCAAAAATATAACCACATGGCACACTAATAGCAACCAAATCTAAATATTTCCATAAATTTTGTTTATTTTTTTTACAAAAAGCATAAGTTGCTATTAAAAATCCTATAACAGCACCATGGTAACTCATACCTCTAATTCCTACAAATTCTCCATTATAAAAAGGATTAAAAATTTGCCAAGGATGCGTAAGATACCATAAAGTATTTGCATCATAAATTAAAATATAACCCAATCTTGCACCTAAAATTACACCAATTTCCACCCATATAAAATAACTATCAAGCATAGCTTTTGAAATTCCCATATTGTCTTTAATAGCATAGTATTTTGCAACCATTAAAGCAACAAGTAAGGCTAATACATACATAATACCATACCAATGCACTTTTAAACCAAAAATTTCAAAAGCCACTACATCAAAATTTGCATAAATATTTTGCCAAAATTCCATAAAAAAGCCTTTATAATAAAACACATAATATAGCAAAAAATTGTATAATTATAAAAATAACAAGGAGAGAAAATGAAAAAAATATTATTATTTTTTAGCATAATTTTATTTTTAAGTGCTTGCACTGGTAATCAAAAAACTTATTATATTTCTATGCCAAGTTTTAAAAGTTCTTTTGAAGAACATAACAATACAAAAGAAAATAGCCCAAAAGTTAAAATCAATGAAATAGAAATTATTAAAAATACTTTTTATAGTTCTTATTTTGAACAATCTACCCTAAATCAAAGAATCAATAAAAGCCTAGAATTACTAAAAAAACAGCTATTTAAAGATAGTAAAGCACTATTAGAAAGTAAAGGATATACTATAGATAATGAAAATCCTGATTATGTTTTTAATATTACCATCAGTGCTAACTTATATGAGGATAAAGTTACAAGAAATTCAAGTCTTGGAGGCGATAGTGTAGAATCTTCTTTTATGATTATTTTAGAAGCTCAAAGTCATTTAAATAATTTGCATCAAGAAGATACCTTCCAAAGCACAACAAGCTCTGCAAAATTAAACGATCCTATTATTTTAAACTATCCTATAAAAGGTCAAGCAAGTATAGAAAGTTTTAGACAAGTTTATAGTGCTGTCCCAACCCAAGTAAATGAAAGTCTTGCAGCTAGTGCTTTGGAAATTGATAAAGTTTTTATTGCTTTTTACAAAGAAATCACTTCTAGTTTAAAAACCAATATAAAAGAAATCAAGGAAGAATCAAAAGCACAAGAAAATTTAGAAGCTCAAGATATAAAACAAGATAGTAGAAAGGAAGAAAAAATCTCTCCTTATCAAAATAATGAAGTAATTATTTTTGAATAGCTAAAGCATGAAACACTTTGATTCTAAATTTAAGGTCAATGTGTTTTTCTTCTGATTTAAATTCAACAGGCGTACTTATTTCTATTAAATTTTTATATCTTTGTAAATCATTTAAAAAAGAATAAAAAGCTTGTGGATTTTTCATCTTTACGCTAACTCCAAATTGATATTTTAAATATTCTTGTCTTTTTTTAATAGGAATAAGATTTATTTTGACATCATCAAAATAATTTTTCATAAAATCCATTAATTCTTTTTGAGAAAATTCCGCATTGATTTGAGCTAAATTTTGCGCGTTTGTACTTTGAAAATCTCTAATAACCTTTTCCAAAGCTTGTAATTCATTTAATGCTTTGGTATTTTGAATTTGTTGAGCAGCTAATCTGGAATGTTCGATTTTATAATCCTTCAAAAAAGGTACAATTAAGAATAAAATCAATATTGCACAAAGTGCAACAAATGAAAAAGAATAAATCAATATCTTTAATATATCAGCTTCTTCTAAGCTCTTATCTTTTTTGTTCATACATTTCCTCTGGTATAGTAATATTTACACTAACAAAGCGATACCACCCATTTTCTAATTGATAATAGCTTGTTTGAGAATTTGAAAAAATACTTCTTAATGGGGCTTCTAACAACAAGGCAAACATTTCTTTAGTAGGTGTAATACCTCTTAAAATAAGCGACCTATCTTCCATTAAAACCTCATCTAAAGATATATTTTTAGGCACTAAAGTAAAAAGGTTTTGAATACTTTTTAATAAAACTTTATTTTTACCATTCTCTCGTTCTTGTTCTAAATCCCCTAAAATCATTTCTGCTTTATTATTTTGTCTTACTAATTCTTGATATTTAAGTTTATTGGAATTAATTTGAGCTATGATTTGAGCCAATTCTTTTTTCTTATCATCAAGTTGCACAGATGCATAGTAGCTTTTAAAAACAACAACAATAAACACCACAAAAATCAAAGACACACTAATACTAGTAAAATAAATCCAAATTCTAGTAAAAAGATTAAAAACTGGTTTTATCTTAGGCTTTATTAAACTATATCTCATAGCTTCAAATCCTTAACTACAAGCTCATTCATCAAATTTAAAGTATCTATAAGCTCTACTTTTGGCTTTATAAAAAGCTCATTTTCTAAATAATCTAGCGAGGTTGCACTAAAACTTTCCTCATCAAAAATTACAATTTCTTCTAAAAAACTATTATCATACAAGGGATTATGATAAAATTCTTTTACACTTGAAATGATGTATTCAATCATTTTCATATCTGAACTAAAATTTTCTAAAGATTCCATAGGAAGCTGCTCTTCATTCTCATCTAAATCTTCAAGCTTATCAAGTTCTTTACTCATCTCTTCTAAACTTTTTAAATCATAATTTTGTTCATTTTCTTCTTCTTGGCTTTCATCATCAATTTGCAAATCAAATTCTTCTTTAATGTCATCAAAAAAATCAACTTCGTCATAATTTTGACTAGCTATATTAAAATAACTTCCAAATAATATAATCTCATTTTTACAAATTAACATCGCAACAAAATCATGATATCTATACACATAAAGGCCTATTTTTTCTTCAAAACCTCTATTTGCTATACAATGATAAAGCAAAGAAAAAGGTGAGTAAAGCAAATCTAAACCACCAAAAGCTTCATAATCTTCTTTGTAAGAACTCAAAGATTGATTGGAAACATACAACAAAGCATTATTAAAAGGAATACATTTAACATTATTTGCTTCTACTCCAAAATTAGAAAGCTCTTTGAAATTTGAACTTGGCACTACACCTTGAGCAATAGGTGTAAAAAAGGTACAAATATAATAAATTTGAAAGTCTTTACTTAAATTTTTAACATATTCTATTGCTTTTTCTTTATCTTCAAAACTTTTTTCAAAAGTATCAACTGGTTGAGATTTTTTCCAAGTATGACATCTTATAATGTATTGTTTTTCATCATAACAAATACAAATTAAAAGCTGTAAAATATACTTTCTAAAAAAAGATAACATGGTGTTTATCCTTTATCTATTTGACTTATCATATCAAATTTTTCTTTTATCAATACTTTAGCTTCTTCTAAATTCAAATTTTGTATTTTGATTTCTTCACTTAATCTATAAGTAATCTTAGAAAAAGGCTTAGGTAAAATCATTTTATCCCAACTTTTAAATTCCCAAAAAGAACTTGCTTCATAATTTAGCAAAAAAAGTGGAGCATTTTTTTTTAAAGCTATCATCACAGAACCATCTGAAACACTATGATAAGGTCCTCTTGGCCCATCTGGAGTGATAATCACATCATCGCCTTGATCTAAAATTTTAAAAGATTGTTTTAATAAAGCCAAAGCACCTTTGCTTGTGCTACCTCTTAAAGTATCTAAACCAAAAAAAGCAATATTTCTAGCAATGATCTCCCCATCTTTATGGTGTGAAATCATCACATAAGCCTTTTTTCCTTTAATACCCATTTTACGATAAGCAAAAGGCATTAGAGCAAGACGCCCATGCCAAAAAAGTATCACACATGATCTTTTTGGAAGCTTTTGCCCTAAATAAACCTTTCTACAAGTTAAAAAAATTAGCCATTGTAATAAAAAAATTCCAAAGGCTAAAAGATTAATCTTAAAGGATTTCGCCATTTAACACCATACGCCTAGGATTGGTGATTTTTACTTTTTTCATTTGTCCTAATAGCTCTTCACTGCCTTTAACTTGAATCAAAAAATTATTATCACTTCTACCTGCTACAAAACCTTCACTTCTTAATTCTTCAAATAAAACTTCAAATTCTTTATCTTTTTGTTTTACAACAATTTCATCTAAAATTTCTGTATGTCTTGCTTGTAAAACACTCAAGCGTTTTGAAGCTATATCATCAGGAATTTGATTTGGCATAGTTGCAGCTTTAGTTAATGGTCTTTTAGAGTATTTAAAAGAAAACATTTGCTCAAATCGCACTTTTTCAAGCACATCCATGGTATCTTCAAAGTCTTTATCACTCTCACCTGGAAAAGCCACAATCACATCAGTAGAAATACTCACATCTTTACACATAGAACGAAGTTTTAATGCTCTATCTAAATACCACTCTTTAGTATATCCGCGTTTCATAGCCTTTAAAATTTCACTTGAACCACTTTGCAAAGGCATATGCATAGACTTACAAACTTTAGGATTTTTAGAAAAAACCTCTAAAAATCTATCGTCCATATGCAATGGATGTGGGCTTGTAAAGCGGATACGCTCCAAACCTTCAATTTCACTTAGCTTTTCCAAAAGATCTGAAAAATTAATCTTTTCATGAGCATTAGAAAATCTTTTGCCGTAATTATTAACATTTTGTCCTAGTAAAAAAATCTCTTTAGCACCCTTAGAAACAGCTTTCAATGCTTCATTTTTAATAATCTCAAAAGGTATAGAAATCTCATCTCCTCTTGTGTGAGGCACTATACAATAAGTACAATGCTTATCACAACCTATGGAGATATTAATATAGGTCTTATAAAGGCTATTTCTAAAATCTGCAAAGGCATAATTACTCTCATCAAAATCTATATCATTACCTAAAAATTTTGGAGTATTTACGGCCTTTGTGATTTTGGAAACATTTCTAGCACCCAAAACAAAATCCACACTAGGAGCACGCTTGAAAATTTCATCTCCCAAATGTGAAGCAGTGCAACCACAAACTCCTATTTTAGCTCCATTTTTTTTGATTTTTTCAAAACTTCCAACTTCTGAAAAAAGCTTATGTACAGGCTTTTCACGCACCGAGCAAGTATTGATTAAAATCAAATCTGCTTCTTTTGCATCTTGAGTTAATTCATAATTTTCTTTTTCTTTAAGTTCAGCTATCATGTGCTCTGAATCACGCACATTCATAGCACAACCTAAAGTTTGTATAAAAAGTTTTTTACTCAAAGAATATGTACCTCATACATAAAATCTGCATCATCTAAACCATATTTGATTGTTCTATGATAAACACATTTTCCTTTTTTTTCAAAATGCTCTACTAAAGCGATTAATTGCTTATGGGCATTATCCTTATCAAAATAGAAAAATTTTTGACCTTCTTTATCCACAGCCTTTTCAATACTTTCTAAACTTATACTTTTTGGCTTTTCATCAACAGAGGTTCTTGCTATTTTTAAGTCCATATCATCATCCTCAAGTTTTTTTAATCTGAAATTATAGCAAATTTTACTTTTAATTAAACTTATTAAAGATATAATTTTATTCTTCAAACTTTTAAAATCCAAAATTAAGGTTGTATTGTCATTATGGAAAAAATCACAGATATAATTGAATCCATTGCTAATGAGAAAAATTTACAAATAGAAGATGTAAGAGAAAGAGTTAAAAAAGCACTTATTAATACTGCTAAGAAAATTTATGGTGATAAATACGAATTTTTTGTTGATTCGGGTAAAAATTTGCAACTTTATCAAAAAATCATCGTAGTAGCTGATAATGATGAAAGATTAGAAAATGAAAATGAGCATTTTATCGCTTTAAGTAAAGCAAGGTCTGAAGCTAAAGATGTAGAAATTGGCGATGAGCTAACTTATGAATGTTCTTTGGAAAATTTAGGCCGTACTGCTGTAAATATCTTACATAAAGAATTAGAATATAACATTCAAAAACTCTTAGAAGAAAAAATCTATGAAAAATACCAAAAAATGGTAGGACATATGGTTTTTGGTAGCGTAGTAAGAGTAGATAGTGAAGAAAATACTTATGTGGAAATTGATGAGTTTCGTGCATATTTGCCTAGAAAAAATCGTATCAAAGGTGAAAAATTTAAAGTAGGCGATGTGATTAAAGCTGTTATTAGACATGTATATATTGATAAATCGGGTATGAGAATGGAGCTTAGTAGAACTAGCCCTAAATTTTTAGAAGCTTTATTAAAAGCTGAAGTTCCTGAAATCAAAGATGGTCTTATAAATATTTATGCAAGTGCAAGAATTCCAGGCGAGAGAGCAAAAATCATCTTGCAAGCTAATAGCCCGAGTGTTGATGCAGTAGGAGCAACTGTGGGTATAAAAGGAGTTAGAATCAATGCTGTAAGCAAAGAATTAAAAAATGAAAATATTGACTGCATTGAGTATTCTAATGAAATGGCAATTTTAATCACAAGAAGCCTAGCTCCAGCCATTATAAACTCAGTTAGTATCGAAGATAAAAAAGCTATTGTAACGCTAAATAGCGAACAAAAAAGCAAAGCCATAGGAAAAAGTGGTATTAATATACGCCTAGCTAGCATGCTTCTTGGATATGAGATAGAACTTAATGAAGTAAATAATGAAGATAAAACTAATAACCAAGAAGAAGCGTTTAAAAACCTTAAAGCTTTATTTGGAGAAAATTAAAGCTGCTTACCGACAGTTTGCTCGGTAAGCTTTCTTTCTAAAACTAAATCCACTATAGGTTGTTCTCTTTTATTTGCCTTTTGGCAGTGATTTTTGTCAAAAAAATCTGTGATTTTAATAACTATTTTAGCCCATCTTTTATCGCGTTCTCTCCAAGCATGGGATGATAAAGACTCCCAAGCATAACCATTAAACAAAGTAGCATTGACAAAATGATCAAGCGCTCTCACACCTTGTCTAACCCTAGCAGGATTACCAAAAATACCCACTATAACAATAAAAAGATAACTAATCACCGCTAAAGGAACGATAGCGCAAAGTAGTATAGTTCCTGCTAATTTTTCTTTCATTTTTGCCTTTTTATAAATCTTATATTCATACCATTTGCTGATCTTATAGTTAGTCTTCCTACTATATCAGGTACAAATTTTTCTTCTAATTCTAACTTATAAGTCCTTAAAATATTAGCTAAAATCAAAATAGCCTCTTGCATAGCAAAACCCTGCCCTATACACACACGCTCTCCCATACCAAAAGGCATATAAGTGTCTTTTTTAATCTTGCTTTTATCTTCATGGCGACTTGGATCAAACTCATGTGGATTTTCCCAAAAACTATCATGTCTATGAATAAGCCATGGAGCTACTACTACACCTGAACCTTTTTTAATAAGCTTATCTCTCATTTTGTTATCATTTCTTGCTTCTCTAGCAAAAAAGCCAACTGGTGGATAAAGTCTTAAACTTTCTTTAAACACATTTGTAAGATATTTCATTGCTCTAATATGTTCTATTTTAAACTCTTCATCACCCGCAACTTGCATGATTTCTTCATAAGCTTTTTGTTGCTCATTTGGAGAAATACTTAAAATATATAGCGTCCAAGTTAGCGAGCTTGCAGTGGTTTCATGGCCTGCTAAGAAAAGCATAGCAACTTGGTCTAAAATTTCATTAAAAGAAAATCTCTCATTAGTATCTGCATCTACCACCATAAGCAATGATGATAAAATATCTTCATATTTTCCTTGATCATTTAGAGCATTATCATATCTTGGCTTTATAATATCTGATAAAACCTTGCGTATAACTCCACCTGCTTTAAGTCTTTTTTTCTCGCCCAAAAGATTTGAAAGCCAAGTTGGAAAGCGAAACATTCTTCGCATAGCTGTTTTAACTGTTTCTTCTTGCACAGTTACAAAAGCATCCAAAACAAGTTTACCTTTTTGCTCATCAAGTTTTGATGACATAATAGTTCTAAAAATCACATCTGCAGTCACAAAAGTCATAGCTTCATCTACTTCTATAATCGCTTTATCTTCATACTTTGCAAATCTTGCCATCATATCAGAAGCTGCTTCACTCATCAAATTAAAAACCTTAGAAATCCTTGTCATTTCAAAAGAAGGTCTTAAAAGTTCTCTTTGCTTTTCCCATACTCTATCATTAGTTGTAAAAATACTTATACCCAAAAGTGGTTCTAAAAGCTCATGTAAAAGTTGGCTTTTTGGATATTCTCTAACCTCATCTACCATAATGCGTCTAACTTCTTTTGGATCATTTACTACATATAGATCAAATCCGGGCATTTTTACTCTACCCATCATCATTTTATAGCTTCGCTCATAAAGTCCATCAAGCCAAGATCTTCTTTTTAGTAAAAAAGTAGTTAATGTAGAAGCTTTATTTTTATAAGGCTTTGGATGAAAAGGACACTGACCCATGATTTCCTCCTATTTGATTTTTTCTTCTAATTTATTTTTACCTATAATAAATTCAAAAAAGTTATATACTCCTTGAATTTGTGTGGCAAATAAATATAAAAAATGTGCTTTATATTTGTCTTTTTTGATTTTTTTATAATCTTTGTTTTTATATAAGATATGAAATTTAGCCGAAAGGTATTTTGGACTAAATTGTGTTTTCACTCCGCTTGTGCGTATAAAATCAACTTGTGCAAAACAAGCCCCATCAATAATAGAAGTAAAATCATACCATATTAAATTCTTACTTCCTAAATACTCTAAGTCTTTTCTAAACTCAAAAGATCTTTTTTGATAGCTTACCAAAGGTATACACTCACCTAAAGTTAAAACCTTTAAATTTTCAAAAGAAACATTTTCTTTTTCACATTTTCTAAGCACTTTTGCTAAAACATTTATGCAAAGCACCGTTCCTACGCTATGTGCGCTTAAGATGAGCTCATAGTTTTTATCATTTGCATTTTCTTTTAGTTTTTCAAAAATAACTCTAGCAAAATCATCCATTCTTAACTCAAGTTCACCTTGAGAATTTTTCTCCCAGTTTGCACAAAAAGAACAAATTCTAGCTATCCAAAAAACAGCTAATTTCTTGCCTAATTTATAAAGCATTTTTGGTAAAAACACTAACGATAAAACAAAAGCTAAAATTCCTAAAATAATATGAAAATTTTGCAAATAAAATAAACTTCCAAAAGCACAAAATAAAGTAAAAATCAAACTCAAAAGCACATAAAAAAATGGATAATAACCTGTGATAAGTTGGTGCGGGGATTCTTTACCAAATTTTAAAAAAAGCCCTGTGATGGTATAAATTCTAAAAAAACTATAGCAATCACTCAAAGCATCTTTTATACCCTCTGACCAGTTTTTTTTGACTATATCATTCCAACCTAAAAAAGTATAAGTAGTGTTTGTGTATGGAGTTTGAATTTGCCAAAAAGGATAAATATTAGCTTGAGCTTTTGATAAAGTATAATCATAATTTAAAAGTTTATTTTGCTCGGCTAAATTTTTTTTAAACATAGCATAATAATGCCTATATCTTCTAGGATCATAACCAGCTATATAAAAAACATCTCTTTTTTGGCATATTTTTTCCATCAACATCCTAAATAAATTTAATACTGAATTTAAAAATATAGCTAAAGTTGTTATCTTTGTCAAATACCTATTTAAAGATAAAATGAGGGGTTTTTACTCTGAAATTATTCATTAAAAAATATTTTATAAAATAAAAAAAAATTAAAAAAATAAAGAAAGAATTTATGGATGTAATCTTACTAGGTGGTAGTAATAGTGTAGTTAAAAATGGTCTTAGGATAGGTCTTGAAAATAAAGACATTACATTACATAATTATGCTTTAGGACTTAGTACTTCTTTACAAAATCTTTATGAATTAATACGCCATGAAAAAACTATAAATAAAAGTGATTTTCTCATCAGTGAATCAAATATCAATGATTATTTAAGCCCTATGAGTTTAAATATTATACTTAGAAATATTGATTATTTTTACGAAGAACTTTACAAAGCAAACAAAATTACTATAGTGCTTATACTCCCCATACCAGCTTGTAATGATAAATCAAAAGCTATCAATGAAGCTCATAGGAAAAATTGTGCTCATTATGGTTTTAATCTAATCGATGTAGATCTTTACTACCAAAAAAATAATCTTTATGATTTTGATCAAAACTATAAATTCCACCCTATGCCACTAGCTATGCAAGAGCTTGGTAAAAACATCATTAAAAATTTACACAGGTTTAAAAAATCTAAAGAAAATATCATTTGCTCAAAAAGAAAATTTCATATCTTTACGCCCTCAAATTCAACTAAAATAGAGCATAAAAACTCATTTTTTTGTGAAAAAACTACAAAGATTAAAGCTAATGAAAAAATCATTTTCCCAAAAGAGTTCAAAAATTATCAAATCTTAGGCATACACACTTGGAATCACGCCAGTTTATCAACCCATGCTATATCATCTATAAGCATTGAAAACTCATCTTTTAAATTAGTAAAAAATTTTGGACTTATCAATACTTTTCAAGATATACAAAATGAAAAAGCAATTTGTGATGAGCAAACCTTTTTGTATGTTAATACACAAATTATCAAGCAAAGCGAGGAAAGTTCGGGCTTAAGCATAGCAAATGAAAAAACACCGAGACTTGATTATGTGGACTTAATAGGAATTTTATTTTTAGAAAATGATAATAATAAAAAAATTGAATGTAAAATTCAACTTACAAATGCTTATGAGCTTTTGATACCACCTATAGCATTTTACAAAGAATTAGCACTAGAATACCATGAACTAAAAAAACTTGATATGCAAACATTTTTACAAAGTCAAAATCATAATCTTTTGCGTTTTTTAAATCATAAAGGCTTAAAAAATGAATATGAGATGTTTATCCACCAAAACAATAAACTTTATGGAGCTAGCTTAAGGATAAAAGAAAGATTAAGCTATAAGCTTGGAGAAGCTATCATGAAAAATAGCAAAAGTTATTTAGATTGCTTTAAAATACCTTTTGAACTAAGAAAAGTCAAAAAAGATCATTTTAAAAATCAAAAAGATCAAAAAAATCTACCACCACTAAAAGCCTATGCAGACTACAAACACGCTCAAATAGCCAAAACACACTTGCCTTATCTTTTAGGTAATGCACTTTTGCAAGCTTCAAGAACCCCTTTTAAAATAGGCTATTTAAGCTTACCTTTTAAACTGAAAAAAATTGCAAAAAACTATAAAAAGAAAATTTAATCTAAACTAGTATTTTTGAAAAAATTTCCATTGATTTGGGTTTTATATATCACATAATTTCTAAATTTAGCGTGTAAAACAGCATCAGGCTTATATGCCCTGCATTCTTTCCAAAAAGTATGCAAGCTTTTTTGATAAGTCAAACCTTCAACATCATAAAAGGCTTTTCCCATAACCTTTAAAGGACTATTATGATATAAAGCAGAAAGCCCTACTGTACTATTTATCACTATAGTACCTCTTGTGTTAATTAAGAGCGTAGGTAAGTGTAAGTCATGTACATATAAAATTCTGCCCTCGACATTGTATTTTAAGCTCAAATCTTCTATAAGTTTGGTATAGTCCCTATAACCACGGTCCATAGGATGGTGTTTAAAAACTAGGTATGACTTTGCTTTGGCATGATTAGCAAAAGAGATAATCACCTCTTCTATAAATTTTTCTGTAGTTTTTTTATAATGATGGGAGAGTTGAGTATCATTATGCACTTGTAAAATAGCTAAAAAATACTTTTGTTTTAGGGAAAGAATTTTTTCATTTAAACTTTTTTCTGTAATTTTGTATTTATTTTTTCTATATACTGAACAAAGCCAAGGTAAAAAGTCAAATAGTTTTAAACTTCTATGATGTAAAGAATTATTAAAATACCAAGAAAATAAAAAAGCAAAAAGCCAGTATAAAAATGAGGCAAAGGCCATATTTTTAAAAGTGCTTGAGAAAGTTTTAAATTTAAAATCTTTATCAAATTTTTTCTGACTTAGATAAAATTCTTTTTCTCTTGGTAAAGTGGAGTTTGCATTCACTCCATCTTTTTCAAAAGTAATGAAGTTTGGTCTTATATAACCTTCTTCAAAAATCCATACTTCAATACCCATTTGCTTAGCAACATTAATGGCTATTTCATGAACTTTTCTACAATCATTATACATAATGATAACTTGAATTTGTTTTTCTTCAAAAAGCTTTTTATAAAAGTCTTCAAGATCAGCTAAACTTTTAGTGTAATTAATGCTTTTAAAAGGATAAAAGAAAAAATCTCCACCATTAAAATTTACTTTATAAACCTTAGCTTTTGGAATTTTTGTAGCAATTTTACGAAAAAATCCTCCCACAGGCCCTTGGAGCAATAAAACATTTTTACCAGAAAATTTTTTTAACTTTTTACTTAAATTCATCTAATCAAAATAAATTCTATCAATCTTCTTATTTTTCTTAATATATAAATTCTTATATCCATAAACCAACGCAAATAAAATTTAGAAAAATAATCTTTTTGCATTTTTAACATTATATCTAATGCAAGCTCAACTTCACATAAATTTTTACTTTTTGGATGGATGTATCTTGGATAAAGGATCAAAACTCCTGTAACCAACTCTTCTAAACTAAGCACTCTTGTACGTCTTGGAATTTCATGTAAATCGCTTGTCAAACCCCAACCTGCATAAAAAGGCTTACCATACACCACTACTTTTTTGCCACGCAAAAGAGCATCAAAACCGCTTGTAGAGGTTATAGTATGCACTTCATCACTCGCATTGATAGCACTATCTATACTGATATTTTCTATAATCTCATCGCAATATTTTAAAATAATACTTTTATCTTTTAAACCCTTACGGTTACCGCTTAAAACATCAGGATGAGGTTTAAAAACTAAGAAGGCGTTTTCATTGGCCTTTCTTACACTTTGTAAAAGTTTTAAGGTATCATAACCTGCACCACCTAAGATCATAGAAGCATCATCTTCTACTTGAGCAGGGATTAAAATGATTTTTTTATTGGTATTAAAATTTAGCTTTTCATGCTTTAAACCATTATACTTTGAAAATTTATTTTGTGTGATGGTAGTGATGAGCTTTTTAGCTCTTTGTTTTAAACTCTCATCAAATTCATGATTTTGCAAAATATCTTCTAAATCACTTGGCTTGTTTGGATCAACATACAAGCCTTTGCAATCTATTATCAAAGAAAAAGGGCGTGTAAGATCTGAACCTAAAAAAACCGAGCGTAAAAAGCCATCTTCTACTAAGAAAATTTCATTATTAAAATCTTTAGCTAGTAAAGTTTTATCATACTTTTTACCCCAAATGAAAATTTTATCTTCAGGATTTAAATTCGCTTCATAAAGTTCATCAAGTGAGTTTAAAAAAATGATTTTATTATTTTTAGCTTTAAAAAAAGGTTTTATAAATTCTCTTTTCCATTTAGAAAAACCTAAAAAATACAAAGTATTTGAATTAGCTTGTTCTATCTTTTTATATTTTGCTAAAGTATGAATAGTGTCAAAAATATCACTTTTTTGATTTAAATAAGGATTAAAATACTCACTATATAAAATATAAGTAGCATAAAAAACCTCTTCCAAAGTTCTTTTTTTAAGCCTTCTTTTGCACTCTAACTTATCTTGAGTTAAACCCCAACCTGCATAAAATGGCACGCCATAACACACACATTCGCACCCTAACATCAAAGCTTCAAAACCCATACCAGAAGTCTTAGTGTAAACTTTTTTAAAATAGCTTAATAATTCTATAGGATTATAATTTTCTTTTATAACTACACATCTATTTGGCAAATCTTGCACATCAAAATCACTTTGTTTTTTACCACTTAATACATCAGGATGAATTTTAATGTATATTTTAGCATTTGGATTTTCTTTGATAGCATCATTTATGATATCTTGAGTTGAAAAATTCTCAGCTAAACCAAATTTAAGAGAAGCATCATTTGCTACTTGAGTGATGATTAATACACGTTCTTCATTAGCACTAAAAAGATCTTTTGGTATGCAAAGATTGTTATTATACTTACTAAGTTTTTCTTTTTTGATAACTTCTATAACTTTTTTTGCTTGCTCTAATTCTTCGGCGCTAAACTCATAAGTATTTAAAATATTTTCAAGTTTAGAAGGCATAGTCGCATCGTAATAAATTCCCACATCATCTTTGACGATAGAAAAACTCGGACTTTTTTCTACACCTAAATTTAATGAGCGCAAAAAGCCATCCTCTAAAAGCAAAAATCTTGTATTATATTTTCTAGCTAGTTCTACAGCTTTTAAACCTGACTTTTTTCTACCCCATCCTACAAAAACATCTGATTTTTTAATCCTGCCAAAAAAAATATAAAAAAACGCATATAAATAAGGATGCACTCTTGAAATTTTAAACGAGCTAAGAAATCGTTCTTTTGTCACAATATTCCCTCTTCAACTTCCTAATTTCAAATAGCAATCTGACATACCCCCCCCCATACCAAGTTTTATTGGCCTGTATGAGAGCTTGTCCTAACCTATATGTAATGCTTTCTTTTAATCTTATCGCTTCCTGATAATCTGCATACTCTTTTATTTTAGGTAATACTAATTTAGGATTCTCAGAAATTTTTTTATAATATTCTTTTTTTTTGTTTTGATATTGCTTAAAAACCTTAAATAACACAAACGGCATTTTAACGTATCCCAAAATATTTCTTGAACAATCAATCATTGCAAGACCAAACTGATAAGCCAAATGATTTTTTATCCTCGATTTGGCACTAAAATATATACTATCATTTAATTTTTCTTTGCAGTATTTTTCTGTAACTTTTTGGAAAAAACATACAAAATCATTAAGTTTTTTTGTATCAAATTTATCTCGAAGATTTAATAAATCCAAATATAAATATTCAGATATATTTGGCATAATATATCCATTTTGAGCTTTTGTATACCTATGCTCTATCTTGAATTTTGGTTTAATAGAGTAAATACCATTAAAAGATAACCATTTAAAAAACATTTCATGCGGATCTTTTACATTTACAACCATTAAATTTTTATAAAATTTTTTTTGCATATACAAAGAAGAATATATATTAATTACATTTCTACAACCAACAACATTCCCAACTCCATTACCCGCCAAAGTTTTTAAATCATAAATATTATTCGATTCTAATTTTATAATTTCATTTTTTAAACAACCTTCTATTGATATTTCAGAATCAACTCTCATGTGGACAATATAATCATATTTAATATTATTTGATTCTTCATATTCTTCTAATATTTTAAACGACTTATAAATACTATAATACATAAATTCGACATTAGAGTTTAAATTTTCGTTTTGCTGTATCCTTTGTTGATTTTCAATCAATAAAGCACGGAAATTTTCATGATGCTCAACAACACTTCTTAGTTCGCTATATTTATATTTAGAAAAAATATCATGATTAAGTATAAAAAAAACATTAGGCATATTTTTTTTTAAATCATTAGTTTTTAAAATTTCTTTTGGGCTTTCTTGAAAAAAATCTTTCGCTAATTTTCTATCCACCCAACAATCTCCGCCAGTTGTTATATTTTGCCAATCCTGTTTTTTATCCCAAGTAAATAAAAAAATATCAGCATTTAACTGCTCTTTGGCAATCTTTATATTTTTCTCTAATGTTCCTTTCCAATCACCACGTAACATACCATACATGCAAATTGCAAATTTTGTCTCACTTTTTATATTTCCATTTTTTAACTGATCTTGTAGCTCATTAACAAACAAACTATGATATATTTTCGAACCACTGGTATTAATATCATATATCTTTTGTAATAAATAATATCTTAAATCGAAAGCTTCTCTAATAAAAAACAATTCTTGTTTACCTAAAATAATACAAAAACGTATTAAAGTAGCAATGAAATAATTCCTCGTAATGATATTATTAGAATTATGGATATAGTTTTTATACAAATCTAATAAATTAAATATACTATCATTTGCATCACAAAAATAAAAATTTTTATTCAATAAAAAGCAAGAAAGTATGTCTCTAGGTATCTCTTTATATAAATTATTTTTTATATTTTGATAGTTTATATCATCACTAAGTAATATTTTTCTTGTGTATAATATTTTATCATTTAATCTTTCTTCTTCTAATATATATTTACCAATATTACCGGTTAAATATAAAAAATCGTAAAATTTTGTTTCTATATTTGCAGATGATTTATAATTCGCATAATAAATACTTTCAACTAAATCAAAATTCCATAATTGCAAATTTCTTTCAATTAAAGAAAAAATTTCCTTTTCTTTTGTCACAATATTCCCTCTTCAACTTCCTAATTTCAAATAGCAATCTGACATACCCCCCCCCATACCAAGTTTTATTGGCCTGTATGAGAGCTTGTCCTAACCTATATGTAATGCTTTCTTTTAATCTTATCGCTTCCTGATAATCTGCATACTCTTTTATTTTAGGTAATACTAATTTAGGATTCTCAGAAATTTTTTTATAATATTCTTTTTTTTTGTTTTGATATTGCTTAAAAACCTTAAATAACACAAACGGCATTTTAACGTATCCCAAAATATTTCTTGAACAATCAATCATTGCAAGACCAAACTGATAAGCCAAATGATTTTTTATCCTCGATTTGGCACTAAAATATATACTATCATTTAATTTTTCTTTGCAGTATTTTTCTGTAACTTTTTGGAAAAAACATACAAAATCATTAAGTTTTTTTGTATCAAATTTATCTCGAAGATTTAATAAATCCAAATATAAATATTCAGATATATTTGGCATAATATATCCATTGGAAACAAAGGACTCTCCAGTTAATTTCTCTATTATATTGGTTTTTACAATCTGTAAATCATTAAGTAAAATCCAATTTCTTGAAACATGGTGATTATGAATTTCAATAGGTGTTTTTGAAAAAAAATCAAATTTTTTATTTAAAAAAGAATAACTCCATATTTTCGAATAGATTTCCATAGTATTTCTTCTACCGTAAACAGCAAAATCCTTTGGTGTTCCATTTTGGTATTCAAAAAAATTTAATGCCAATTCATTATTATTTAATTGATGTAATTTCTCCAAATCTAAATTTGAAATATATCTAGCATCTGGCCTAATTCTGATCACAAAATCATATTTTAAACCAACTTGTTTTTCATATTCCTCCATTAATTCAAAAGCCCTATAAACACCATAATTTAATTTAGAATTATTTACCACTTTGCCATATTTACTAGTAAAATCACTATGTTTTTCTATAGAATAAGCTTTAATATTGCCTATTTCCTCTAATTCATTAGCTGTTACTTTGCTCCGTGAATATATTTCTTTATTTAAAATATAACTAGTATTTGGAAAATATTTTCTAAAATAAATATCCTTCTTAACTTCTTCTTCGGCAATATTTTCAAACTTTGGATCCAATAATCTTTTTACCCAACATCCTCCTCCGCACAATGCAGGCCACTCTATCACTTCTTCCCAAGTGAAAACAAAACAATCAATATTGAATAATTTAGAGAATGTTTCAATGACATCTTTTAAGCCATTCAACCAATCACCTCTAGAAGCCCCTGAAATACAAATAGCGACCTTATTATTATTACAAACTTTAGCATCTTTAAATAAAAATGATTTTAAAATAAAACTATGTTTTTTATAATAAATTTTAGAACCATAATCTTGGTTAAAATCATTAAGCAATACTGTTGATAAATTTGCAAAAAATAAGTAATCCTTTATTTGATTTTCATTATTAAAATATTTATATTTACTTATTTTCTCTCCAGACAATGATAAATCTATAACCTTTGAAATATAATATTTTTTCGATAATATGCTTAATTTGTTTCTATACTCCCAAAGAAATTTTTTACATAACAATTCAATATCTACAACCCCATTATATATAGAATTATTTAATTCTAAGCATGCAAAGCAATCTATAGAGACATCAGATGAATTAATTATCTCTTTACTGTTTATTATACTTACAAGTTTTTCATAAGAAATGTTAATTTTATCATCCATCCACCATTCTGGTTTATTTTGGTGAAAATTAAATATTTTTTTTATTTTTTTTATTTGCCCAGTTTGGTATAAATAAATAATATAATCCATATAATTTTTATTACTCTTTGTTAATAGCTTATAATAACTTTCCAAAGTATTAAAATCCCAATTCTGTAAAGACAACTGCAACTTAGATTCTATTGCTTGTTTCACGATTTATCCTTCAACCAATACTTATTTTCCAAATACTCCTCTGGAGTTCCAAAAGAAAAATAATTATCAACGATTACATAACCTATCTTATGTGTTTTAATTAACAATTCAAACACATTGTCTATATAAAATTCACCGTTAGTTTTTATATCTTCTTGGAATATTTTATTTATATACTCTAATAACAAAGAATTTTCCTTAAAATAAAAACTTCCTATCATTACTAAATTTGTATCATTAGATCTATTTTTAACAAAAATATTATCTATTTTATTATTTTCCCCATCTACCCAAGTAAAATAATGCGGATTATTAATATTATATTTAGAAGCATGTGTAACAAACACAATAACTTCATATTCTTTTTGCAATCTTATAAATTCCTTAGTAATATGTTTAGCAATCAAATCACAAGGGATAATTAAAACATCGCCTGACAAATCTCCACAAGATTCTTTGTAAGAATACGCCGCACCAATTTTATTCGGTTTCACAAACCTTACTTCTTGCTTTATACTTTCCCAATATTTTTTATGATCTTGTGCACCAACGCAAATAACTTTCGTCTCAATATCTTTTAAGGTATCAATTATATTCTCTATGATACTTGTTTTACCAAGAGGCAAAAATGGTTTTGGCTGGTTAAAATTAAGATTTAAAAATCTCTCTCCTCTACCAGCAGATAATATGACAGTATTTTGTATTTTTGTTTTTTCGTTATTAACATCTTGTGAGTTAAGTTTTTCTTTTACATATTCAAAATCTTTTGGAGTACCAAATTGATAAAACTTCTCTATAAAAGGATAGCATAAAACATTTTCTAGATAATTATTAGTTATAGACATATAATATTCTCCAGAAATCATATCTTTGGCTTCTATTTGTTTTTTTATTGCTTCAATAGCTAACTTTAAAGTTCTAAAATAATAAATACCAGAAGAATGATATTCTTCAAATTTATTCTTAGAATTATATTTTTCTATAACCTCATACACTTTATAAGTATTATCATGCACCTTGCATACTGCATACACATTTTCTAAAGGCAATAAATGAGGATGATAACCAATATAACAAGGAATTATAGCCTGAGCATCTGGGTTTTCTTGTACAAATTGTAGAAAATCATTATAGTCCCATTCTTGCCCAAAATCACAATAGCTAACAATAACTTCCTCATCAAATATATCTTGCAACTGCGACACCACACCATATAAGCTTCCAGCAGGTCCTAGTTTTTCCCTTTTGTAAACAATAATTTTTGCTTTAATTTTTCTAGATAAAACAAAATCTTCAAATTTACTTTTCTCACCCTCTTGGACAATAAAATAAAAAATATCATTTTGAACATCAAAGCATTCAACTACATAGTCCAAGATAACTTTGTCTTTCATAACTTTAATAAAAGGTTTTAATTCTTTATATCCAGCTTCTTTAAACCTCTTGCCTATTCCAGTTGCAGGTATAATAATATTCATTCTAATTCTCACTTTCCATAATTCTTTTTCTATATTGCTCATCAGGCAAATTTAACAATTTATCAATTTCACTCACTTTTAATGGGTGTAGATTAATTTGTTTTTTAATAGCAATATTCTCCATTACATTTCTAAATAACCATAGCTCCTCATTGGTCTTATCAACCGCATCATCTGGAGTATATACAAAATCATTTTGTTCAAAAAATTCACTTTTTAATTGATTGTATAATTCTATTATATCTTGAATTTGCTCTGCGTAAACAACAACACCATGATTTCGTAGCAATATTATACCTTTTTCTTGATAAGAATAATTTTTTCTTAATGCTTCATACAAATCATTTCCGGGCAAGGCAAAATCAATAGTTTCATAATTTTCAAATTTATATTCTTTGGCACATAAATAAGGTAAAATATAAACAGGATGATAATGTGCTACATATTTATTTTTAAATACCATATGCATTTTAATTTCCATAGATGGTTTTACAACATCCATAGAATAATCCTTAAAATAGGAAAAAGAATTGATATTATTTTTAAAAATAGATATTTTATGCTCTTTTTTTAAATCCTCGCCTGAAGCCTTAATAATAAAATATTCATCATTTTTTATAGAAATATTTCCACCTTTTGATGGTGCATCCAAGATATTACCAAAAATTTTGCATAAATCTTGATAGTCTTTAATACACCCATCAAGCTTTTTATTATTATACATCATTTTCCACATATCCATCTATTTTTCAAAATCAGATCAAAAATATCTTTTACAGTTTGGATCAAATCTTCATATCTGCCAGTATATTCTTTTTGCAAGTAATCACTCAATAATATATCCCTTAAACGTATTTTAAAAATACCATCTCTAACTATAATTAGAAAATTTGCATTGTCTTTTTGTTTTTCAAGATATTTTTTATAATCTTCTTCTCGTTTTTGTATAGTATCTATAATCTTAGAATGACTATAATTTCTTTCTTTACTATCTCTATTTATCTTCTGCCTATTCGCTTCATCTGAATCAATATATATTTTAATTTTTACAAAATCTCCTATAACCTCTTGATATAAAGTATGCAAACCCTCTATAATCACAATATCTAAATCTTTAATCTTAATTTCATCAGATTTAACAATCACTCCATTTTTATGATCATATAATGGTATATATAGTTTATTTCCTATATCTTGATAAATATGTTTTATATCCATAGCTAACTGAATGAGATTATTCGCTTCAGGATTATAGTGTGTCACCCTCTCCCACATTTTAGAATGTCTCTCATATTTATGATAACCATCGGTGCTAATAATAAAACTTTTATATATCTCATCAATAGCATTACTCAAAGTAGTCTTTCCACTTCCACTTTTTCCAGAAATTGAGATCAGTAACTTTGAACAATTATATGGATAATAATTTATCCTATAACCTCCCCCTAGAAAATTATCGGCGATAGAATCTCCAATCATTACAATTTCTTCTTCATCAATAAATTTCCCATAAAGCTCTAAAGCTCTATTAACAAGCGCTTTATTTGGTTTTTCAAGCTCAAATTCTTCAGAGCATACCAAATAATCAATCATATTTGTCAAATTTGCACAATTTAGTTTATGGATTTGCTCAATAAAATAAAAGTTTGTTATAGCTATTACTTTTTTATTAAGACTTTTAACAAAACATAAAAATTCAAACATTGTTTTATCTACTTTTAAATTTCTTGTAAAAATAGAAACGTACAACTCAAACATTTCACTAGCTTTTGAAAAATGAATATTTTTATTTTCACAAATAATTTTAAAATACAATTCTTTTTTATGATGATTTGCAGATAATCCTCTTTTTGCAATCATCTTTTTTGCTAGATCATAATCTTCTAATGTAAAATTATATTGTTTCACTGTAGCTTCTAATGCATTTTTATGTGCAAATGTGTAATTAAATAAAGTATTATCAATATCAACCATAATAAGTTTATATTTTTCAGCTATTTTTCTTAAATTAAACATACATACTCCATAAATCAGGCTTTTTAGTACACACAGAAAATCCTTTTGGTAGAATACTTTGAATAGATTTTATAAGTTTCATATATGATAGATCGTATAACTCAGGAGAAACCAATATAGGTTCAACTTGTCCTAATTTTGGCTCGATACTGTAAATAAATTCTTTATAATCTTTAATATCAAAACTAGAAAATTGTGAGTAATCTACCCATGCATACTTAGGTTTACTAATATCCATAAGTTTTTCATTATAAGATTCTACATCTGAAATTCTAATGATAAATTTACCTTGATATCCATTTTTTGATAATCTTAAAATATCTGGAATTTGAGAGTCTAAAAAATAATACTCAAAATTATCACCGAGCAATTCTATAATTTTTTCTTCTAGTCCTGATTCTTTTACATTACAAATAATAGGGATATTTTTCATAAATTGAATTTTTTCTTTAAAAAAAGGATATAGAGAATTTTTTTCTAATAGATCATGATTTAATATTAATTTTTCATTATATCTCAAGTCAATTTCTATGCCATAATTTTCAATAGAAAACTCTAAATTATTTTGGCGATGTAAAAATATCATTATTAAATCTCCTATAATCCTCAGGTATCCCAATATCAATAAAATAATTATTAAAAATTTTGGTTTGTATTTTTAATGTTTTATATTTTTTTTGCAAAAATTCTTCAAAAGAAAATTTTTTCTCCAAATCAAATTCATCAAAAATATCTTTTTTTAGCAAGTATATACCGCCATTGATTAAACCTTGCTTTTTAAATACTTTTTCTTCAAAGGAAATTACAATACCTTGATCATCAACATTTACAGTGCCATATCTATCAAAATTTTGCATTTGTTTTAGTGCGATGCAAATTTTACTATCATTTAAAACAAGTTTTTTTAGATCAATATCAAAAATAGTATCTCCATTTAAAACATAAGCTTGATTTTGTATCAATTTCAAAGCATCTTTTATAGCTCCACCTGTGCCTAAAAGCTCTTTTTCGATGTTATAGCGTATTTTTATACCTTCAAATTCATCTTTAAAATACTCTTGAATGAGTTCGTATTTATATGAAACACTTAAAATAACTTCAGCAACCCCTTGTTTTTTTAAATACTCCAAAACAAAAGCTAAAAATGGCTTTTCATTAATAGGCGCCATAGGCTTTGGAAGATCTTGCACTACGCTTTTTAACCTTGTGCCAAGACCTCCTGCTAAAACTATAGCTTGCAATCAAACCCCTTGCCAAAAAGTTCTTCTTCTACTATAGCACAGATGATATGTCCTATCAAAATATGCGCTTCTTGAATTCTTGGTGTACAAGATGATGGTACTTTAATACAATAATCACAAAGTTCATTCATAGCGCCGCCACTAGCTCCGGTTAAACCTATGCTTAAAATTCCTTTTTCTTTACAAATTTCTAAAGCTTTTAAGATATTTTTGCTATTTCCACTTGTAGAAATTCCTATAAATACATCCCCATTCACACCTTGGGCTTGCACTTGTCTTGCAAATAAATTTTCATAGCCATAGTCATTACCAATAGCTGTTAAAATACTCGTATCAGTACTTAAGGCAATACTTGCAATACCTGGCCTATCAAAGTAAAATCTACTCACAAACTCCCCAGCTATATGCTGTGCATCAGCTGCACTTCCTCCATTACCTGCTAGTAAAGTTTTATTGCCATTTTTATAAGCATTGATCACTTTTAAAGACACCTCTTTAATTAAACTGATCATATTATTATCATTTAAAATCTTAGTTTTGATATCAATTGAATCACTAAAATGAGATTTTATATATAAATTTAAATTTTCCACGATTTTGCTCCTTCTTTAGTGAAGTAGAACTCTTGCACATATCCTTGTTGCTCATTTAGAATTTTTTTAAGTTTATATTTTTTTATAGGATCAACCATAAAAAACATAAACCCTCCAGCGCCCGCTCCACTTGTTTTGCCACTATAGGCACCATTTTCCATGGCTAAATGATAAATTCTTTCAAGCTCATCGTTACTTACTATATCAGAAATGATCTTTTTTGACTGCCATGATTTACCTAGGATTTGAGCTATTTTATGAAAATCGGCTCTAAATAATGCTTCTTTCATATCTAGTGCATCCTGTTTTATCGCATGCATAGCATTAAGAGAGTTTTCATCTCCTAGTTTTCCTTTTTTATGCTCTTCTATATCCTTAGCTTCTCTAGTGATATTTGTAAAATAAAGCAAAACCCTAGCTTCAAGTTCACTTGCTATCCAATTTTTAATGCGTAAAGGATTCACTATCACTCTTTTTTGATCATAAAATTCCATAAAGTTAAACCCACCAAAAGTTGCAGCATATTGATCTTGTGCACCACCTACTATAGCCATATCCTCTCGTTCAATCTCATACGCTAAACGCGCGATCTCATACTCACCCAAGGGTAAATTCAGCCACTCAGCAAATGCTTTGATGATACCTACCACCAAAGTAGAGCTACCACCAAGCCCACTACCACTTGGCACATCTGAATAGGTATGTAAAGAAAAACTTAAAGGTTTTTTAACATAGTCTCTTACTAAACGATTATAAATTGCTTTATAAAGATCTAGTTTACCATCATTTTCTAAAAAATCTTTGCTTTTATATTCTACTTTTATATTTATATCTGATGAATCAAAGATAATTTTTCCATCATTTCTTTCTACTAAAGTACAATGCACATATAAAGATATAGTTGCATTTAAAACATAACCTGTATATTGATCACAGTATAAATTTATATCAGTACCCCCACCGGCTAAGCCCAAGCGCAAGGGAGTTTGAGAACGAATTATCATGATCACTACCTATTTAGTGGGATTCTACCCATAGAGATTTCTTTTCTCCAGTGATTTAACAAATCTTCAAACATCTGCCTAGCTGGAATTTCTGGCTTCCAGTTGATATAACTTTTAATTTTAGTATTGTCAAACATTTGATAGTCTGCATCAATAGGACGCAATCTTTCTTCATCTTGTTCTACTTTGATATCTTTTCTTGTAGAAAAATTCAAAAGTATATCGATAACCTCAGGAAGTTTAAAAGCTTCTTCACCTGCTATATTAAAAGCTTCACCACAAGGAACTTTTCCTTTTTCACTTTCCAATGAAAGTAAATAATAAGCCCTTATCGCATCTCTGGCATCTTGAAAAGTTCTTACACTTGATAAATTTCCTACTTTGATAACAGGCTCTTGATAACCCGCTTCAATCAATGCGATTTGTTTTGCAACAGTACTTTCAAAAAATACATCACTTCTTCTTGGACCACTATGAGTTCCCATTCTAGTAACATAAGTTTTTATACCATAAGCCTCACCATAAAATCTTCCCAAATAATCAGTGCCAATTTTACTTATACTATAAGGACTTGCGCCATGAAAAGTTGTATCTTCATTTAACTTAATACCAACTTTTGCTCTACCATAAACTTCACTAGAAGAACACACATGCACTACAGGATCATAACCATCTTTAGCTTTTAATAATCTAATATTTTCTAAAATATTTGCTGTACCTATAATATTAGTCTGTAAGGTTTCTATAGGTATATCAAAAGATGTTTTTGGGTAAGACTGTGCGGCCAAATGAAAGATCACATCCGGTCTTTTGCTCTCAAAAAGCTTTTGAATACTTGAATAATCATTCAAATCAGCATAAAAAATACTAATTCTATCTTTTTTGTTAATCCTATCACTTAGATGATAGATATTATCCATAGGTTCTTGCCAACGCATCATACCTATAACATTATAATCTGTATTTTCTAGCAAGAAATCTGCCATTTGTGAGCCAACTTGACCCGTAAAACCTGTAATTAATGCTATTTTTTTCATATTAATCCTTTATTATTTTTATACCAATGAAATGTTGCTCTTAACCCATCTTCTAATTTTGTATAAGCTTGCCAATTCATTTGTTTAATTTTATCACAACAAGTTAATTTTTCATAAGTTCCATCAGGCTTATTTAGATTATATGTAAATCCTCCTTCAAATTGAATAATTGTTTTTAATAAACAAGCTAATTCTTTAATCGAATAATTTCCATCAGGACCAATATTAATATGCGGATTATACTTATCTATTATGTTTATATCCTCTATATTAATATTTTGCATTATATGAATACAAGCGTTAGCTAAATCATCACTGTATAAAAATTCTCTCTTTGGGTTACCGCTTCCCCAAATTTCTATAGAATTTTCTTTCACACCTAAAATATCTAAATAGTTTTTGGCTTTATCAATATCATCAATTCCTAAATCTTTTAAAATTAAATCATATCTTTTTTCGCTCAATAATTTAGCTAAATGTATTTTTCTCATTAAAGCTGCAACAACATTAGCACTTTCAATATCAAAATTATCATTTGGACCATATAAAGTTGTAGGACACACCGAAATAAAATTCATATTGTATCTAGTAGAATAAGCCTCACACATCTTCATACCAGCTATTTTGGCTATAGCATAAGGTTCATGTAAATATTGCAACTTTCCACTTAACAAATATTCTTCTTTTATAGGTAGCGAAGTATGTTCTGGATAGACACTTGTACTGCTGATAAATAAAAGTTTTTTTACATTATTTATATATGATTGATGGATTACATTATTTTGAATTTGTAAATTATCATAAATAAATTCAGCTCTAAATTGTTTATGTGCTTCTATGCCGCCAAGTCTAGCTGCACATAAAAAAACAAAATCCGGCTTTTCTTTTTTTAAAAAAAAATTAACAGCATTTTGATCAGTTAGATCTAATTCAGAATGTGTTTTGTAAATTAAATTCTCATAGCCATTATCTTTTAATTTTCTCAAAATAGCAGAACCAACCAACCCTCTATGACCAGCTATATAAATTTTATCATTTTTTTTCATATCCATCCTTATTATAATTCATATAAGCATAAACCTTCTAAAAATACACCTAACGGCCTTACATCAAAAGACTTACTATAAAATATTGGTTGAGCTGTATTTTCTACTTTAAATTTAAGAAAAACCATTTTCCCGTATAGTTGCTTATCAATTGCAAAATATTGATTTATTTTATTAGAAGTCAAACAAAGTTTTTTTTCAACTAATTGGCAATCATTAAGAAATAGTTCTATTTTAACTTGCGGTCTTTTTTTGCATAAAAAAGCTTTACATGATATATTTAAAAAAATGTTTTTCTCGCTATATGGAATCGTAAAGGATATAATTGAATCTTTGGTCGCAGTCCACCTTCCTTTTTGATTCTCATCGGCATAAAATCCATAAAATTTAAAATCCTTATCTTCAAAAAAAGTGTAATAGTGATTTTTTTTCAAAGGATTGTGTAAATTATTAAAAAAAATATTCGCTTCCTTTTTTTCTTCCAATATGCCTTTTATGCTTTCTTCTAAAATATTACAAGAATAAAAAAAATTTTTATTTTTTTTCTCTTCATCTGTTCTTAACAAGAACTTTTTATCTAAATAATACTCTATTTGTTCCAAAACTTCATCTTCTAAAATATAGACATGATTTAGTAATTTATATTTTTCCTCTAAGCGATTATAAACATCTCTTTCTTCTTGAATTTTTTGCATTAATATATCATCTTTTGCTATGTTATAAAAAACAACAGGTTTATTTATATACATAAAATCAAAACACATAGATGAAAAATCTGTAATTAACATTGAAGCTTTATTTTTTATTTTTCCTATATCTTGCTCACCTATAAAAATTATATTAGAATTTTCGGTTTTAAAACAATCTTCTCCAAATAATCTTGTAATTTCATGATGCATAGCAAAATAAATTTTTGTCTTATATTGACTACAAATTTTGTTCAATTTTTCATTATTTAAAAAATCCTTTATTTTTTTATAATAACTAGAAGATTTAAAATTATCCTTTATTAGACTAATATATTGTCTATATGTAAAGTAAATTAAAATTGAATTTTTTTCTTGATGGTTTTCTAACAATGTCCATCTTGGCAACCCAGCCTTAATGAAATTATCTTCACAATAAGAATAATTTTTACAATAAATTGACTTTTCTATATCATTACTCACAATCACTTTATCATAAATAAATTCAGATAAATGAAATCTATATCCTTCTTTAAAATAGTTTACTCCATGTTGAGCCTGAATACAACATATTTTGCTCTTATCTATAAGAGAATATAATTTTGATAAAAACAGCAACTGACACGAATCAACCCAAATTTTTGTCTTTGCTATTATACTTAACAATCTCCAAGAAGTTCTATTTGGCAAACAACCTATGATATTTCTTTTATAAATCTGTTTTACTTCTTTATATTTAATATGTTTTTTATTGATCACATAATAAACTTCATAACCTAAATCATGCATATATTTAAATAACAGAAAATTATCTATTAATTCATGATTTTCATCATAAAACATATCTGTAAAAACAATAGCTTTCCTTTTTAAAAAATCACAAGAAAATATTTTTTTAAAAATTATTAAATGCAGCTTTTTTTTGTAATTAATCATAATTCATCCAATAACTTGACAAGATTACTATAAGTATATGAATTTTTAATCTCGCTATAATTAACCACATCACTAGAAGTTTGAATGCATTCAAGTATCTTTTCTGCTATTTTTTTATAACCAAGCTCTTGATTATCTAATACAAATACTTTATCTTCTATTTTTTTATCTACAAAATCTTTACTTGTAATTATTTTTTTGTCTAAAACTAATGCACTTACTATCGGTCCAGAACTTTCTCCATGAGGTTTTTTTCTTAATTGAACCACCAAATCTACTTGATTAATCAGGTTATAAAATTGGATATCACTTACATTTTCATAAATTTCCAAATAAGACTTATCAAAATCATATTTTTTAAAAAAATTACTAGCTCCATAACCAACAACTAATAACCTTATATTTATATTTTTAGACTTATTAAGATACTCTATTGCTTGAGCTATTTCTAGGGAAAATTTTATCTCGTGAGGAACACCGAAAGTTCCAATATAAATTTCACTATTTTTTTTACAAAAATTATCAATATTTGCAATTTTAGGCAATGGCAAGAAAGCTTCAACAATATTAACTTTATAATCTTTTAATTCTTTTAAAATCAAATTCTTACATAAGCTATTATTTACTATAAAATTGAAAATATTTGTTAGTCCAACAATAACTCTTAAACTATAAATTTTTAATTCTTCGTTCCAAATTCTAAATTCTTGAAAATTTTTTAACTTTATAAGCTCTAAACTAAACTCTGGATAATATTTAATCAAATATTCTTTCATAATTAAAAAGTTACTATTACAATGAGAAAATAGCAAATTATTCAAATTAGCTTCATGAATATACAACCAAGATTTCTGCTTATCAATACTACTTTTCGCCATATGTAAATAAGGATTATTATGGCTAGAATTTCCCAAAATATAAATAAATTTTTTATACAGATAGCTTGCGTCAAATTTTATAAATGTTTTTAAGTCAAAAACATTTTTGGATAACCCCCTAGCAATACTCAAATCGCGGACATCAGAAAATATATCAAAACACTCACAATCAACAAAAGCATTGTGATTAAAAATAGCTATTCCAGTTTTTTCTGGTGGTAAAACACCAAAAACAGCATTTTTTTCTTTATTTATGATTTTTTTTATATTTAAAAACGCAATGTCGCTTTCTTTTACTATATCATATTTAAATAGTCGCTGCAATATGCTCTCAATTTCATTAGTAGTTTTTTGTTCATTAATAAACAAATCTGTAATTTTATCATTGTGGTGTATTTTTAAAATTGGCAATCCAAATAAAGAATATTTTTTACTTTTATTAAAAATTTCGATTTTTAATAAAAACACACCTAATAGATAATACTTTTTTAGTCTACTGTAAATAATCTTCTTGAAAATAGGAATTCCAAATATTGCAATTAATTTTGTTTTCACAAATTATCCTTTTTACATTAAATAAATCTAGCAAATACCCTAATAAAATAAAATTTTGACTTTAAAAGTTTTAATCTTATTTTATCTTTAATGTTTTTTTTAGTTTTTTGATTAGACTGTATCTTATGTGCTGCAAAATGAAAATCTTCTAAATTATCGTAAAAAACTTGTATATATTGTTTTTTTTCTCTTAAAAAATAATTCTCATTTAAAATCTCATCTATTTCAGCAAAATATTCTTTCCAAGTAGGAATTTTATAAGCATAATCAGGAAAAATCGCCCTATCATTTAGAACATCTAAAATAGTATCAACCCAAGTATCTACATTAAGTGGAGATAAAAATATAGCACATTCTTGAGAACTCTCATGATAAGCTGGTATATCAGAACATATAGTTGGTATACCCATAGATACAGATTCAGCTACAGGCATACCCCAACCTTCAGTATATGATGGATTTAATGTAGCATATGATTCAAGCATTAATTTTTCTAATTGTGAATCTTGGATATTTTCTAACCTTTTTACAAATCTTGAAACATTAGGTTCAACTTCAAAATATCTATCAAGCCAGTCAATCAACCACCCTTTTCTTCCTATAATGTAAAGCATAGGTGTGTGTTCTTGTAAAATAGAATATAATTTTTTCCACGCTAAAAACAATAATATATGATTTTTTCTTGGCTCAAAAGTACCAACGTAAATAAAATGTTTATGAGAATCTTGCTTACTCCATCTTGCTTTAAGAAAATTTTCTTCAGCACCTATTTCTTTTGCGATAACTTTTGGAGGATTAACACTTATTTCTTTTGAATAATTCAAAATATCTTGTTTAACCGCTTGAGAAGTAGTAAGAATTAAATCTGCACTCCAAAGCATTATTTTCATCACACAACTATGCTGTTTAAAGGAAATCGTTCCCTCTGCATGATACTCTGGATGTGTAATTGGCGTCATATCATGACAAAAATAAATCATTTTAACATTATCTTTTATAGCAAATTTAGCTATAGTATATCTTCCTATTAAAAGACTATGTGTAAGATTAAAATAAGTATATTGTATATTATTCTTCAAAATTCTTTCTATATCTATTTTTGTATTAATAAAATCATTTTTATCAATATTGTAAGAAATGTTATCAATCTCTGCCCAATTTTTTGCTATCTTTCTTAGTACATCTAAAGCACTTTGCGTAGGATATGTTTTCAAGTAGCCACCATAACCACGAACAAAAATAACCTTACTGTAAGTTTTTAATAAAAATAGAATATAGTATAAATCAACTCTATCTACACCAGAAGGTGTAGGCAAATTTCGTCTTTGATCTAAACGAGTAAAATCATATATAATAAACATTTTTAACCTTTTTTTACTTCATATATATTTATAGAATGAAAAAATATTCCCAGCATTCTTGAGTCTTGATTTAACTTTAGCATTTTTGGACTAATAGGAAAACGAATGATGAATTTTATCATAATACAACCGTTTTGCTTTAATAATTTTTTTCTACTAACAACAATAGAAATTTTATTTTGACTAACATCCTTGAAAATATTACACGAAAACATCTTTTTTGAATCTAAATAAACAGTCGCATCTAAGTCTGTAATAGCATGAAGTTTAAAATCAATAACAATTCTTTTGTGTTCAGTGAAATTAAAATAAAAAGATACCTCATCACCCAAACTCCATCTTCCATGTATTTCCCTTTTAGATAACCCTACACTTCTAATATTTTTTGATGTTGATATAGGTAAAATCCTATTAATAGGTGTTAAAATATTTGCAAATGGAGTATTTTTTTCTAATGAACTAATGGCATTGTAAATATTTTCTCTAAAATTCTCTCTACAAGCAAAAAAACTTTTATTTTTTGCCTTAAATTCATCTTCTAGTATAAAATTGTTTTTACAATAATATATGCATTTATTAATTACATCTTTTTTATTATAAAAAACATTATAAATTTGATCATTTAATTCTTCAGAATGCTTAGAATTTTCTCTACTTTCTTCATCTAAACATAACTCATCTTGGTCTATTCTATAAAATAAAACAGGTTTATCTTTTATCATAAAATCAAAAGCCATGCTAGAATAATCTGTTATTAACAAACTTGCTTTATTTTTAATTTCACTTAACTTACTCTGACTAATAGGATTTAAAGTATCAAATCTACCATCATTTATCTTTTCCATCTCATGGTGTAGCGCAAAATAAATTTTAATATTATTTTCTTTCATATAATCTATGAAATTATCATCGTTTAACAAATAATACCACTCTTTAAATATTCTATACTCTATAACTTTTTGATCTTGCATTAAGTATCTTCTAAAAGTAAAATACACTAAAACAATTTTCTCATTACATTGTTCAATAGGTAATACACTATCCCATCTTGCTAAACCGAGTATAAGTTGTCTATTTTTAGGATAATTATAAATTGTTTCATAATAAGATTTTTCATGCAAATTTGAAAAAATAATTGCATTAAAATTCTCATCAGATAAACTATCTGTATTTTCCAAAAAATATTTTTTAAAAAAATTAACACCATGCTGGGTATAAATATAATGAATTTTGGAATTACAAAAAATACTACCTAGCCTAAGTTTAGAACTAAAAATCTGAAAAGAATCTAAAATATATTTTGTTTGCAATAAGTGCCACATAAAATTAAGCGATAAAAATTTTTTATTAACAACAATAATATTTTTTGGATATTTTTGTTTTAATTCTTTATATAACATATGATTTTTAGAAATCGCATAATAAGCATTTTTGGTTTTATTTTTTAATATAAACTCAAATAAACACAAATTATCATTTAAATCAGAATTATCATTAAAATAATTATCCAATAATATCCATTTTTTTCTCTCAAATAAACTACATGATGAAAACAAACGAAGTATTCTTCGATATATATAAAAAATAATACTATAAAATTTCACACATTTCCTATCGCATAAAGTTGTATAATGCCTACTATTTTTTCATCTTGAGTGACAACTATTTCTTTGATTTTGTGTTTTAACATAAGCTCTTCTGCTTCACTTGCCATAGCACTTGCCTCTATGGTTTTTGGACTCTCACTCATGATTTCTTTAGCTTTAAAATCAAATCTTGGCTTATCATTTGCCCTTAATGCTCTTCTTAAGTCTCCATCTGTGATAATCCCAACTAGCTTTTCATTTTCAAGTACTATACAAAGTCCTAACTTACCACTAGTCATCACATCAACTAGCTCATTAAATTCACTCTCAGGATTTACTATAGGTAGATTATTTGACACCATCAAATCACTCACCCTAGTTAAAAGCTTTCTACCCAAGCTTCCCCCTGGATGAAATAAAGCAAAATCATCAGGTCTAAATTTCCTTGCTCTCATTAAAGCCACTGCTATAGCATCACCCATCGCTAAAGTAGCCGTAGTAGAAGAAGTTGGAGCAAGCTGGAGTGGGCAAGCTTCTTTTTTTACTGCTATGTTTATAAAAATATCAGCTTGTTTAGCCAAAGTAGAGTTTTGATTTCCCGCCATAACAATCAAAGGAATTTTTCTTTTTTTAATCACTGGTATGAGTTTTAAAACCTCTTCAGTTTCTCCTGAATTTGAAATAGCCAAAAGCACATCCTCGCTTGTAAGCATACCAAGATCTCCATGTAATGCTTCACCTGGGTGCATAAAAAAACTTGGAGTGCCTGTACTAGCTAAAGTCGCAGCTATCTTAGCTCCTATATGGCCTGATTTACCCATGCCACTTACTACACATCTACCTTTGATAGATAAAATCAGCTCAATGGCTTTATTAAAACCTTCATCTAAATTATCGCATAAATCTAAAATCGTTTTTGATTCTATCTCAAAAACTTCTTTGGCTATTTTAATCGCATCTATTTGGTTCATCTAAATTCCTATATATTTAACACTACATTAGTTGCAATAGCTATTTGATATAAAATTTGTGTTAGCATGCTAAAGATTTGTAAATTTTGACTATCTACTTTTGGTAAAACTAAAATAGAATCTCCTGCTTTGATATCTGCTGAGCTTCTACCGCTGTATTTAGTTGCTTTGCCATTAGCATTGATTACTAAAACTCTTGATATATCTGCTCTATCGCTAAAACCACCTGCTAGATTAATATAATATCTTAATTTTTCTTTATCCATATACACAAACGCACCTGGTATAGAAACTTCACCTTGAACTAAAACAAGATTATTTTTACTAGGTACATTTACTACATCACCTTCTTCTAATACTATAGAATTATACGCTTTGACATTGTCTATAACGATTTGTCCTTTTGGCTGGGCTTGTTTTGCACGCGCAATAAATTCTAAAATCGTCTTAGCTTGAGTAGCTCTAATGCTAGCTTGCTCAGCATTGACCGAAGAGCTTGTTAGAGCTAGTGTTTCAAGCTCTTTAAGTTGAGCCTCAATAAGCTGTTTTTGAGTAGCTGCTACACTTTTTCTAAAAACTTGCAAGGCATTGATGTTTGATTGATCATTAACTGTAATCATTTTAGCAAGTTCAGCTAAAGTTGTGCCTTTTTTTATCACCACCGAGTGCAAACCACTATGCTCACCTTCTATACTAATGCTAATATTTTGCGCAGTATAATCAGGTCTAAATTCTATCTCATCACCATTATATAATTTCACACCTAAAAACTGCTTTTTGCTGTAAGCATCCACATGTAATTTATGATCATCTCTATAGCTTTTTACCACAGCATTAGTAACTATAGGTTTAGCTCCTGCAACCCTTGCTATATCTTCTAAATTTAAAATATCATTACTGAGCTCAAATCTAAAAGGTTTTTGCACATCTCCTTCTACAAAAACATACTTTTGTACACTACCTACTAAGATCACATCACCCATTCTAAAAGGAAAAAGATCAAGCTGACCTTTAAGTAAAAAATCATACAAATCTACTTTTTTAATGACTTTATTATCTCTTAAAATTTGAATATCTCTAAAACTACCATATTCTAGATTAATTCCACTTGCTTTATCTAAATACTGTATGATAGAATCTGAACTTAGTCCTTGATAAAGACCAGGTTGATTTACATTTCCTGTGACAAAAACTGATACATTTTGGTAAATATCCATATCTGCATATACATAGACATTGCTTTTATAGATTTTATTAATAGCTTTTGTAATAACTTGAACTAAAGCACTATTTTTCACACCCAAAAGATTAATCGCACCCACTTTTGGTATAAAAATATTTCCTTGAGAATCTACTGTTAAAGTTTGTATAAACTCTACTGCACCCCAAATTTTTACATTAATCCTATCGCCTACTGCTAATTTATAGTCAGGATTATAAACATGTTGAGTAAATTTAGTAAAGTTTCCATTAAACAAATGTGCACCAAAAACTTTAGTTATCGGAGCTTGAGTTTGGTTAAAATCACTTTGATTGTTATCATAATTTATAATTTGTGGCTCTAAAGATGGAGTTAACGGTTGATTTTGAATTTTTGCAATTTGAGAAACATCTACTGCTGAAAATAAAAACAAAGGTAAAAGTAAAAGTAAAAATATCTTTCTCATTAGTATCTATGCTCCTCTATAATCATTTTAATAAATTTAACAATTCCATAAATCAAAGATAAAATCATAAAAGCTGTGAGTATATTATACAAAGCTTCTGGGTATTTAGCACTTTGAGGTAAACTTGGGCTTTGCACTATAACCACTTGTTTTATCTTTCTTAAAGCTTCTATTCTAGCACTCTCATAAGCTTTTAATGCAGCTGTATAAGCACTTTCTGCAAAACCTGCTTCTATGGTTAGATCTTGAAATTTAGCTGCAAGATCGTTGAGTTTTTGAGAGGATTTTGGCGATGAAACTTTGGATTTTTCTTTTTGAAGTTGTTTTTTTAAGGCTGTGATTTCACTTTTTATAGTAACAATTTGTGGTGCATTATCATTTATATAGCTTTGCATCATTAAAAGCTCAGCTTCTTTAGCTGCTATTTTTGATTCAAGTTCAGCTATGAGTTTTAGGGTCCCTTCTGCTTGTTTGAGTGGATCAAATACTCCATATTTGTTTTGAAAAGCTAAAAGCTCATCTTTAGCCTTTTGATATCTTTTTTTAAACTGCAAAAGTTCTTCTTCAGCAAATTGCATTTGATCTCTTGCGGCTTTGTGTGAAATTTCATTGATAAATTTTTCACTTTCTTTAACTATAGTTGAAGCTATCAAATGTGCACTTTGTGGGTCAAAACCTTCAACTTCTACACGCAAAAGCCCATTAGCTGAGTTTTCTTGAGTAATTTTAACACGGTTTTGATAATACTTTAAAAACTCTTCCTGATTGGCTGATGAGGAAATATTATAAAAAAAATCAAGTTTTTGTTTTTGATATAACTCACGAATTTGAACTTTTTCTTCTAAGATATTTAACATATCTAAAGAATGAATATAAGATTTTAAATAATTAATATCCTCGCTTGAAAAAGAATTATTAGTCAAAAATGCGGCAATTCCAGTAATAGCTCCGCTATCTCCTGTCGTTGATTTCACACTTAAAACACTTTCACTCACATAGCGATTTGCTGCTATAAAAACATAATAAAATACAACAAATGCTGTCAAAATCAACACTATTTTAAAAGAATTAAGTATCTTTAAATTTTTAAGTTTTTTTAATAACTCATTTTGCATTTATTTTTCCTTGATACACCGCTATACCCTCATCTACATCATCATATATAGTAGCTTGTCCATCTTGCATGAATATAATTTTATCACACCATTGTTTAATTTCAGCTACATTGTGTGAAACCATGATAACTTTTGACCTACTTAATTTTTCTTTATAGATTTTAGAGCTTTTTTCTCTAAATTTAGGATCTCCCACAGCACCTGCTTCATCAATTAAATAATAATCAAAATCAAAAGCCATACTTAAGCCAAAAGATATTCTAGCACTCATACCTGCTGAATAAGTATTCATAGGCTCATCAAAAAATTTACCGAGCTCAGCAAAATCTTCCACAAATTTAATCTTTTCCTCTAAAGCCTTTCCTTTATAACCATATACTCTAGCCACAAAGCGTGCATTATCTCTTGCTGAAAGTCTGTGTTGAAACGCACCTGCTAAACCTAATGGCCAAGATAATTTTTTATTAGTGATAATCTTGCCTCTATCAGGAAGCAAGGAGCCGCTTAAAAGTTTCATTAAGGTTGATTTTCCAGCACCATTGCGTCCCATTAAACCTATACTGCAATTTTCAGGGAACTCAAAACTTAAGTTTTTAAAAACATAATGCCTTCCACCATTGCGTAAAGGAAAAGATTTGGTTAAATTAACTAATTTTATCATCGCACCGCTATCAACTTTTCTCTAGTAAAATAATAAAAAAACAATCCCAAAAACAAAATCACACTTAAACATGCAATAGGATAATAGTAATTATAATCATCAAGCAATGGATAATTTTGAAAAAAATTATATTTTAAAAGCTCCATAATATGTAAAAGTGGATTGTAATACAAAATGTCTAAAATAGGTTTTGGAACTATCCATATAGGAAATACCACCAAAGCTGTCCAATATAAAACTATATTTAAATAATTTAAAGCCATTTTTAAAGGCTCTGCAAAATGTCCTGCTATAGCAAAACACATTCCCATAGCAAAACCAAATACTACAAGCAAAAAGAATGAAAACATCACTTCTAAAAAATGCTTAGGTATAACTTGCATATGCAAAAACCAACCTGCTAAAAACATTACACAAATAAAAATAGTAAAATAGATACAAAACTCAAGCAGTGCTCTTGCAATAAAAACATGTATGGGACGAATAGGTTTATAAGCAAAAAGAGCTAGATTAGCACCTATGCCATTTAAAAGCTGAGTAATAATACTTCTAAACATAAAAAAAGGTATAATTCCTACTGCTAAAAACAAAAAGATAGAAACACCTTCAGGCATGATTTGATGATGAAATTCTCTAATAGCTGTTATAATGGAAGTGATTACCAAAACCACCATCATAGGCTCTCCGATTACCCAAAAATAGCCCAAATATTTATTAATACCAAATCTTGTCTTTAACTCTCTAAAAAAAAGAGCATGTATGACATTAAACATATTTTTAGCAAACCTTTTTAAATTTTCAAAATTTTTATATTATACTTTTTTATCTTATATAATATTTAACAAGGTTTAAAAATGAAAAGAAATTTCTTTAAAGAATTAGAAAAAATTTTATATCACAAAGATATTTTCAAAAAGATTGAATTATTTAATGAATTTTATGAAAATTTTAAATCTAATTTGTATGATTTTAATCATTCACATGAAGCGATCATTTGTGAAAACTCACAAGTTAAAATCCTTCATCCTATGAAAATAAGGCGTCCAAAAGAAGCAAATAGTACTTTATCTTTAGCTAAAATATTACATTCAGTTGCACATATAGAATATAGTGCTATAAATTTGGCCTTAGATGCTAGTTATAGATTTAAAAATTTGCCATTGAAATTTTATCAAGATTGGCTTGAGGTAGCTGATGAGGAAATTAAGCATTTTTTACTTTTAGAAAAAACTTTAAATGAACTTGGTTTTAAATATGGAGATTTCTATGCCCATGATAATCTTGAAAAAGCCTTATTTTTAACCAAAGATAATCTTGCTCACAGAATGGGCATAGTGCATAGAGGACTTGAAGCAAAAGGACTTGATGCCAATCCTTTTGTCTTAGAAAAATTAAACACAACTAATCATCCTATAAAAAGTTTATTTGGTGAAATTTTTACCATTATATTAAATGATGAGATTAAACATGTAAATAAAGGAGATTTTTGGTGGAATTATGCAAAAAATGAAAATGATGATTATATGGATCTTTGTGCCAAATATAAAGAATTTAATCTTTTAGGAAAAGTATATAATAAAACAGCTAGAATACAAGCAGGATTTAGTGAAAATGAACTTCAAAAATTAGATGATTTTTATAATAGAAAATGAAGATGGTGGTTAGAGGCAGAATCGAACTGCCGACACGCAGATTTTCAGTCTGCTGCTCTACCGACTGAGCTATCCAACCACTGAATTGAAGTTGTAATTATACAATAGTTTTTTTAAAAAAAGTTGAAATTTGCATAAAAATGCAAATCATTCAACAAAAGCACCAAATTTAAAGATTTTTTGCATTCTTAATGCAGCTAATTCACGTTTATCGTATTGTTCTAACTCTTCTATAGCTTTTAAGACATAATCACTTAAATTTTTAATCGCATTTTCTTTATCTCTATGAGCTCCACTCATTGGCTCTTCGATAACATCATCTATTAAACCTTGAGTTTTTAAATCATCAGCAGTTACTTTCATCGCCTTAGTAGCAGCTTCACTTTTTGATGGATCATTCCATAAAATAGCAGCACAACCCTCAGGTGAAATCACAGAGAAAACTGAATTTTTCATCATAGCAAGTTTATCAGCTACTCCTATAGCCAAAGCACCACCACTTCCACCTTCACCTATAACTACTGCTATAGTGATTGTTTTAAGGGCGCTTAACTCATATAAATTTCTAGCTATAGCCTCACTTTGACCACGCTCTTCAGCACCCACTCCTGGGTAAGCACCTGGAGTATCCACTAAAAATAACACCGGTATGTCAAATTTTTCAGCCATTTTTGCTACTCTTAGAGCTTTTCTATAACCTTCAGGATGAGGCATACCAAAATTTCTATGAAGTTTATCTTTAGTACCTCTACCTTTTTGCTCACCTATAACAATAATTTTTTTCCCACCTATATAACCTGCATAACACACAATAGCAGGATCATCTCTAAAAGCACGATCACCATGGATTTCATAAGCATCACTTAATATAGCTTGAATATAATCAAGCGCATAAGGACGATCAGGATGTCTTGCAAGCTGTAAGCGTTGGTAATCACTTAAATTTTTATAAACTTTTTGAGTTTCTTTTTCAAGGTTTTTTTCTAAAATTTTTACTGCTTCATCATCGCCTTTGATTTTAGCATTTGCTAAATCTTCATCAATTTGCTGAATATTTTTTTCAAAATCTAAATAAGAAGCCATATTAATCTACTTTTTTGAAAATCACACAGCCATTTGTTCCACCAAAACCAAAAGAATTGCTCATTACAACATTAACTTCGCTTTTTCTTGCAGTATTTGGTATATAGTCAAGATCGCAATTTTCATCTGCTACGATTTGATTGATAGTTGGCGGTAATACACCTTGATCAAGTGCCATTAAAGAAATAACAGCTTCAATAGCACCAGCAGCACCTAAACAATGTCCTGTTTGACCTTTTGTAGAACTAACTAAAGGAATTTGATCTTTGAAAAGTTCTTTGATAGCTGCTGTTTCATTTTTATCATTTACTGGAGTAGAAGTTCCGTGTGCATTAATATAATCTACTTTTGGATTTCCTGCCATTTTTAAGGCTTTTTTCATAGCACGCAATGGCCCTTCTAAAGTAGGTGAAGTGATATGATGTGCATCTGCACTTTCGCCAAAACCTACCAACTCAGCATAAATTTTAGCTCCACGCTTTTTAGCAGCCTCATACTCTTCAAACACTAAAGCACCAGCACCCTCACCCATTACAAAACCATCTCTTTCTTTATCAAATGGTCTTGAAGCCTTAGCTGGATCATCATTTCTAGTAGAAAGAGCTTTCATAGCAGCAAAGCCACCTATACCTACAGCACAAATAGCTGCTTCAGCACCTACTACAAGCATTTTATCTGCATTGCCTAAAGCTATGCTTTTATATGCTTCGCCTATAGCATGAGTTCCTGCTGCACAAGCAGTCACGCATGAGATATTTGGTCCTTGTAATCCATGCTCGATTGATACAATCCCACCAAGCATATTAACCAAAGCTGATGGTATGAAAAAAGGAGTTATTTTGCGTGGTCCACGCTGTGCGCAAGTAACGGAATTTTTTTCTATATTTGGTAAACCACCTATACCAGCTGCTGAAACTACACCAAATTCTTCTTTGTTTAAAGTTTCATCAAATTTAGCATCTTCCATAGCTTCTCTTGCTGCTTTAATACCAAGTTGTATAAAACGATCTATTTTTTTAACCTCTTTAGCATCACAGACACTTAAAGGATCAAAATTTTTTACTTCAGCAGCAATTTGCACTGGAAAATCAGTGGTATCAAAAAGAGTGATTTTATCAACGCCACTTTTGCCATCACAAATTGCTTTAAATGAGCTATCTTTGTCTAAGCCAAGAGCATTGATCATTCCTATACCTGTTACTACAACGCGTTTCAAACCGCACTCCTTATTAAAAATTAAAATTATTTTTGAAGATTTTCTATATAATTAACAACATCTTCGATTTTTACTAGTTTTTCAGCATCACTGTCTGGAATTTCCACATCAAATTTTTCTTCTAAAGCCATAACTAATTCAACAACATCCAAAGAGTCAGCACCTAAATCTTCAATGATTTTAGATTCCATTTTAACTGCATCTTCATCAACACTAAGTTGCTCAACAACTACTTTTTTTACATCATCAAAAATTGCCATTTTTATCTCCTAGTTTAAAAAATTAAAACGCATTTTACAATAAAAAAATAAATTTCTTGTTTAAAAAGTTAAAAATTAAAGATTATTACGAAAAATTTAATTATCTGTGTTTAAATAAAAGCTTAAATTTTAGCAAAGGAAATTTATGCTTTTGGATAAACTTATAAAAGAAAATAAAAAAACTTGGGAACAATACATCCATCATGAATTTGTAAAAAAACTTCAAAATGGTACTTTAGAAAAAGATACATTTTTGTTTTATCTTAAACAAGATTATATTTTTTTAAATAATTATGCAAAATGCTATGCCCTGCTTGCTTTAAATGCAAATAACGCTAAAGAAATTCAATTTGCCATTAAAAATCAAAACTACACTTTAGAAGGAGAATTAGAACTTCACAGAAGTATTTTAAAACTAGGTATTGATGTAGAAAAACTTGACTATAAAGATGAAAGTTTAACTAATATTGCTTATACAAGATACTTACTAAGTGTGGGACAAAATGGAGATTATTTGGATATGCTGTGTGCTTTGAGTGCTTGTGCTATAGGATATGCATATATAGGGGAAGAAATTTATAAAGGACTTAATGAAAAAAGCTTAGAAAATCATCCTTACAAAGAGTGGATTTTAACCTATGCAGGTAAAGAATTTCAAGATGAAATTAAAGAATTTAAAGACTTTTTTAATTCTTATACAAATAGCATTAGTGAAGAAAAATTTAAAAAATTAAACGAAATTTTTTATACTACTATAAGACTTGAAACAGCCTTTTGGCAACACTCTTTAGAGCAAAAAATGGAAATTTAATCATCATAAAGATGATTAAATTATCAATTTAGTAATATTAATCCCAAAAAAAGCGATCAAATATGCACATAAAGATGTGAATATAAAAAGATACCATACATACTTTTTATTTCCTGCTTCTTTAGCAAAAACTATAGTTGCTGCAAAGCAAGGATTATAAATCATAACAAAAAGTATAAAAGCTACTGCTGTGCTAAAAGGGATGTTTTCTTTTATGGCTTCTTGTAAATTTAAACTTGTCTCATCAACTTCATCACCTAAAGAATAAAGCACACCCATAGTAGAAATCATCACTTCTTTAGCCGCTAAACCACTTACCAAAGATACACTAAGTTTCCAATCAAAGCCAAGTGGTGCAAAAATAGGCTCTATTGCTTTGCCAAATTGTCCAAGATAACTATTTTCTATCTGAAGTTCTTGAGTTAAAGCATCTTGAGTATTATTTTCTTGTGCAGGAAAATTACTCGCAAACCAAATAAGCAAAGAAGCTATCAAAATAAATGTTCCTGCTTTTTTTAAATACATTTTGGCTTTGTTAAACACCATAAACCATACCAAATTCCAATTTGGCATTCTATATTTTGGCATTTCCATTACAAAAGGTTCATCTTGTCCTCTAAAAGCGCTCATTCTTAAAATCTTAGCTGCAATCAAACCCAAAAACGCACCCAAAAGATAAATCCCAAAAAGATAATTTCCCGCCACATCAGTAGGAAAAAACACTCCAACAAAAAGCACATATACAGGAAGTCTTGCGCCACAACTCATAAAATTAATAATAAAAAGAGTTAATAGTCTATCTTTTTTATTTTTTAAAGTTCTTGTAGCCATAAATGCAGGTACTGAACAGCCAAAACCCGTGATTAAAGGGATAAAACTTTTACCATGTAAGCCAAATTTGTATAAAATTCCATCTAATAAAAATGCAACCCTAGCCATATATCCAGTTGTTTCAAGCAAGGCTATACCAAAAAATAAAATCATAATATTTGGTAAAAAAGTTATAACCGCACCAACCCCACCTAAAACACCATCAGCTAAGGCTGAAGCGATAAATTCATTGCTAATATTATTTTTTACCATATCACCTAAATTAGCAAAAAACATTTCTATATAATCCATAGGGATTTGACCTAAAGTAAAGGTTAGTTGAAATAAAGCCCACATAAAAAACAAAAATATAGGAATTCCTAAAAATTTATTGATTAAAATAGAGTCTATTTCTTTAGTATGATTTTTATACTTAACACCCTTACTTAAAACTTTAACACATATACCATTTGCAAAAGCAATCAGTTCTTCTTTAAAAATACTTTCCATATCTTTGCTATGATATGCCATATAAATTTTTTCTAAAGCTTCATCAAGTATTTTTCTCAAAGCGTGTGAAATGACTATATTGGCTTCATTTTTAAGTAAAGCAAGCGCCAAATCTTTTGTAGAAAAATCTAAATAAGTAATTTCATTTTGATTTAAAAATTCACTTATTTTTGCAAGTTCTTCTTCTATGATATCACTATAAACACGCTCTTTAGCTTCAAATTTAGCTTCATGGGTTGAAATGATTAAATCCAAAAGTGCATTTAGATTTTCTTTAGTTTTAGCGCACACGCCAAGACAAGGTGTATTTAGAAGTTGGGATAAAATTTTAAAATCTATACTAAAACCTTCATTTTTAGCTTCATCTTGCATATTTAAAGCCATAATCATTTTGATTTTAGCTTCTATTAAAGATGCACTCAAAATCAAATTACGCTCTAAATTTGTAGAATCAAGCACATTTACCACAAGATCAAATTTACCCTTTTTTAAAAAATCTTTTGTAATTTTTTCTTCTTCGCTATAACCATCTAATGCATAAGTTCCTGGTAAATCTATAAATTTAAACTCATAATTTTTATAAATTAATCTAGCCTCAGCCTTTTCAACCGTAACACCACTAAAATTTCCAACTTTCATATTAGCCTTGCAAAGTGCGTTAATTAATAAACTTTTACCAACATTTGGCTGACCTACTAAAGCAACGATGATTTCTTTCATTAAAACTCTTTTGAAATTTGTATTATTTTTGCTTCACTTGAGCGTAAAATCACGCAAGTTGTATCAAGTTCTACCATAATAGTAGAATTTGCTATAGAAGAGCGAATTTTTTTAACTTTTTTGTTTTTTGCAAAACCAAAACTAAAAAGTCTTGCTTGGAGTTGTTTATCTGCTTCAAAGCCTACTATAAAGGCTTCTTCATTGTCTTTTAATGTATCTAAAGTCATGTTTTTCCTTACAAAAACCAAGATAAGACATTATATAAAAAATTCAATTATTTATTTTTTAAAATAATAAGCAATCTCAAAAATGAGATTGCTAGAAATCAAAATCATTTAGATTTTCTAAATTTTGAAGCTTTTTGACTAATTCCTCAGCCTTTTCTAAAGAAAGTGCTATGCTAGCATTAGAAAGAAATTTATCTTTTAATTCATCAAAACTTAAAGGATTATCAAAATTTCCTTTATTTATAAACACATCTTTTTTAATTACTCTTCCATCATTTAAAACAGTTTCTAAATGTCCTGGAAAGTATTTAGGGAAACCGCTAGATTTTTTCTTCTCATAGCTAATTTTTTTAGCAAATTCTATTAGTTCAGCTCTATTTAAATTTTCATAAGATTTTAAAGTAATTTTGCCATCAAAAAATGCCAAGGCCATTAAAAAAGGCATGGAAAATTTGGCCGCATAAGCACTTTGTGGAGTGTATTTTGCTTCTATTGGATCACAAATAAATGAAATTGGCACCTCATCTACAAAGCAATGCAAACTTTTGATATCTTGCGCTTTTAAGCCATCATTTCTTAAACTCATAGCACAATCAATAAGCCCGTGTGCAAAATGACAACTTGGATAAGGTTTTAACGAAACTTGCATTACTTGCCAAATTTCATTCAACCCCTTACAAAGTTCATTTTTATCACATTCATCTTCTAAGCCAAAAGTTCTAAAGACATTATCCCTTCCTTCAAATATACTCAAAGGACCACTCATATTAGCTTTTGCGCAATTTGCTACTAAAATTCCATTTTTCAAAGCATTAGCTATGTGTAAAACTTTAGAATTAGACCCATTAGATAAAAATTCATTTACCCCGCTTGCAAAACTTCCTGCTAAACCTAGTGCATTGATGATTTGTTCTTTGTTTAAATCAAGCAAAACACAACTTGCAGCCACACTACCAAAAATTCCTGCTATAGCTGTAGTATGAAAGCCACATTTGTGGAAACTTCCTTTACTTGCTATACCCACTCTAGCAGCAATTTCCCAACCAATAATAAAGGCTTTTAAAACTTTCTTTCCATCTTTACTTACACTAAATCCATAAGTTAAACAAAGCGGGGTTAAAATAGCACTAGCGTGCAAAATAGCTTCAGTATGAGTATCATCAAAATCAAGGGCATGCGCTGCAATAGCATTTACCATCGCAGTATAAATCACATCAAGCTTTTTATCCCCACTCCAAATTTTTTCACTAGGATTTACGCTTAAAGCTTCAAAAGCCTTAGTTGCATTTAAAACACAAGCTTCATTTTTAGCAGCTAGGGCTGTTCCTAGTGCATCAAGCATAAGCTCTTTTGCTCTTTGTTTTACTTCACTAGGAATAGCTTCATAATCTAAATTTACGATAAATTCGGCTAGTTTTTCACTTAAATACATTTTTTCCTACTTTAGAATTGGTGCATTAGCGATTTTTTCTAAGAACTCATCAACTAATTTTGGCGCATAACCTACATAAGTTGTAGCATCCATTAAAACATCAATGTCTTTTTCACTTAAAACCTTACTTACACGCTCATCTTCAAGTAAAACAACTTTAAAAGTTTTATGATTTTCTATACCTCTCATAGCATTTTCATAAACAATTTCATGTGCATGTTGCTTACCATAATGATCACTTAAAGCAAACATCACGCGTTCTGCCAATACAAAGCCATTAAGCGTATCAAGATTTTTTAACATTTTGTCTTTTTTAATTTCTAAATCATCAAAGACAAATTTCATATTTGCTAATACTACTGAAAGCATTAAAAATGCTTCTGGTAAAAGCTTCCATTCCATTTTCCAAACTTGACCATCTCTTTCATGCTCATGTCTTTCTATATCACTTAAAATTGCAATATTAGCTCTTAGGGCATTACTTACAGTCACTGCGTTTTCACTTACTGCAGGATTTCTTTTATGAGGCATAGTAGAACTTCCTACTTGACCTTTTCCAAAAGGCTCAGCAATTTCATCGATTTCATTATGAGCTAAAATTAAAAGTTGATGTGCTATTTTGTTAAAGGTTGCGTTGATATTACCTAAAACATAACCAAGCTCAATAAAACGATCTCTTGCTGGTTGCCATGAGATGTCAGGAACCTCTAAACCTAAACTTTCTAAAGTAAGTTTTTCTACTTCATTAGCCTTGTCACTTAAGCTTGCTTTAGTTCCCACTGCACCTACGATTAATCCTACATATAATCTTTTTTCAAGTTCGATAATTCTTTCATAGTGACGATTAAGCTCACTTAGCCAAATTGCAACTTTGTGTCCAAAAGTTATAGGTAAAGCTTGTAAAGCTAAAGTTCTTCCCATCATTGCAGTGTTCTTATGCTCTTTTGCGATTTTTGCTAAATTTTTAGCTATATCTTTTAAATCTTGTTTGATTAAAGCCATAGCTTCTTTAAATTGTAAAACTATGCCTGTGTCAATGATATCTTGTGTTGTTACACCAAAATGCACATATTCGCCAAGACCATTTTCGCAAGCTTTTTCCAAACCTCTAACAGTAGGCACTAAAGGGTGTTTAGTCTTTTTAAATTCAGCAAAAATAAAATCCATATCCATAAATTTATAATGAGCTTTTTTAGCTATTTCTGTAGCTGCTTCATTAGGGATAATGCCAAGTTTTGCTTGAGCTTTTGCCAGGGCAGCTTCTACATCAAGCCATTTTTGAATCCTATTTTCCTCGCTAAAAATAGCTCTCATTGCAGGAGTGCTCCAAGAATCTTGAAGCAACCTCATATCAAATACACTCACACCCATGTTTTATCCTTTAAAATTTATTTTTTCAAATGATTGTTTTAAGTCAGCAATCAAATCCTTACTATCTTCAAGACCTATATGAAATCTCACAAAAGGCCCTCTAGCACTCCAATCTGTTGCTGTTCTTGGCGGAGTAGTAACAGTAGCTAAACTCTCATATCCACCCCAGCTTGCACCGATTGAAAAATACTCTAAATTATCTACAAATTTAACGGCTTGTTCTTTAGAAATGCCATCTGCAAATTCAATTGTTACCATACCATTAGCGCCTTTATGATCACGCATAAAAACTTCATGGTTTGGATGAGTTTTTAATTTTGGATAAAAAATTGTTTTAACTTCTTTTCTACTTTGTAAAAACTCTACTACCTCATCTGCACTTTTTTCATGAGCCCTCATTCTTACATCTAAAGTTCTCATACCACGAAGCACTAAATAAGCATCATCAGGACTTGTAGTAAATCCTAAAGCTTCTGGTAATTTGTCAAAATTTTTCCATTCTTTTTCATTAATCACTACTATACCCATAGTAACATCTGAATGCCCACTTAGATATTTAGTCGCTGCAATTACTGAAATATCTGCTCCAAGCTCAAGCGGATTTAAAAAATACCCACTTGAATAAGTATTATCAATCGCTACTGGTATGTTATGTTTGTGCGCAATTTCGCAAAGTTTTGGTAAGTCTATGATTTCATAAAGTATAGAACCTGGGCTTTCACAAAGGATTAATTTTGTATTTGGTTTGATTTTTTCCTCTACATCAGAAGCATCAGCTTTTAGAAAGTCAATTTCTACACCCATTTTAGTTAAAAATAAATCACAAATTGTTCTAACAGGTCCATAAATAGCATCAGTGATTAAAAAATGAGCATCTTTACTAGCATAATTTAAAAGCACCATAGCTAATGCTGCAAGCCCTGTTGGGAAAAGTTGTGCTCTATAACCACCCTCAAGCTCACAAATAAGTTTTTCAAGTTCAAAATTTGTAGCTGTTCCTCTAGCACCATAACTTAAAACACGCTCATTTTTTCTTAGCTCGCGGTATTTTTGCCAAGTAGCATGATCTTTAAAAAGTATGGTTGATGCACGCATTAAGGTTGGATTAACTGATCTTGCTTCAGCGTTTTGATCGCCTCTTCCTAGGTGGATTAATTTAGTTTTATTATTCATTTTAAGTCCTTTTTACAAATAAACATAAGTCATAATCACATTAACAATAGCAGCTATAAGCATAGGAATAGCTGTTCTTTTTACAACTTGTAATGGATTTACTTTAGTCATAGCTGAAATTGCCAAAATAGCTGGTGCAATAGGTGAAACACATCTACCAAAACCTGTCATGATTTGGATAGGTGCTATCATAGTTATAGTTTCAACGCCAAAAGATTTTGCTATATTTGGGATAAGTGGTGCAAAAGAAAAAAATGCTGCATTTCCTGAACCCATTAAAAATGCGCACACAGCAAGTAAAATAGAAACTGCTATGATGATAGCAAGCACTCCAAAACCTGCATCTTTTGCAAAGTCTATTAAAGTATCTACAAAACCAACTGATAAAAGGCCACTTGCAAAAACTTGGCCACAAACGATCAAAGAAACTGTGATTACAAACAAATGCCCCATACCTTTGAAAAATACCATGATAGAATTTAAAGTATCAATCAAACTTCTATAACGAATGATTTCAAAAATAATTGCTATAAAAGTTGAAATCATCATAGCAACTGGCACATTCATTCTAATTGCAGTAGATGAAGCTGCTTTAACTTCTTCCATGGTAGTAAATCCCATTAACACCATAATGCTATCTAAAACACTACTAAAGCCCAAAATTAACACTAAAGGTATAATAGGTAAAATCGCATAAATTCTAGGTGGCTTTTTAAGCTCTTCACTTTTGTCATCATGTTCTGCTAATTCTTTTTCAACATCATCACGGTTAAATGCGAAATTTTCTTTTTTATCAAAATATTTTGAGCAAAAATAAATCGCAATACCCACAGCAATAATAATAGGTACAGTTGTAGGGAGTTGGTAATGAACAAAATAAATTGCAGGGTCAATTTTGGCTTTTTCTGAGGCCATAATCACATTACCACTACCTGGGCCATGGTCAATGTATTGACAAATAGCGATAATTGAAAGTGCAGAAAGCTTAGAAACACCTGAACGCACTAAAATAGGGTACATTGTAACCATAAGCAAAAGTGCTAAACCTGCATGTGAAGGTATAAAGAGCACTAAAAACTGGATTACAAAATATGAAACTAGCAATAGAACATAAGGTGATTTTACTGCCTTTAAAGGTCTTTCAAACACTTTAAATAAAGCATAACTTGCGCCCACATGATCCATATAAGCAGAAAATCCCGCTATACACATTAAAGTAAGTCCAAGACCTGCTAGAGTACTTGACATTTTAGTATTTACTACTTGGAAAATATCAAAAAGACCTAAATGTAAAGATTGTTTTTCACTAATGATAGGAGAAAGTCCAAAAATTCCTGCTAAAGCTAACAAGAATAAACCACTTAAAAGCAACGCCATGTGGGCGTTGATTTTTTTATAGAGCATAAAAACAAGTAAAAATACAGAACATCCTGCAAAAAATAAACCCAACATGCTCTATCCTTTATGAGCAATAACCTCTATCTCCACTTTTGCTCCTTTAGGAAGATCTTTTACCGCAAAAGCACTTCTTGCAGGATATGGAGCTGCGAAAAATTCAGAATAAACCTCATTGAAAGCCAAAAAATCATCAATATTTGCTAAAAAGCAAGTCGTTTTAACTACATTATTAAAATAAAGATTATTTTCTTCTAATATAGCCTTGATATTTAACAATGATTGTCTTGTTTGTTCTTTTACATCTTCACTTTCTATGTTTCCACTTTGTGGATTAATAGGAAGTTGTCCTGAAATAAATAACAAACCATTAGCTTCTCTATAAGCTGAATATGGTCCTATAGCCTTTGGATAATTTGCCATGTATACTCCTTGTGTTTAAATGAAATCATAATATAATATTATCATCATAATAATAAATTGTCAATATTTTTTTATCATAATAATAATTTTTTTTATTGTTGTAAATATTAACAACTTTGATGAAAATATTTTGTAAAATAACAAAAAACAACAAAAAGGTCTAGATCATGGATGAACAACAAAAAGAATTATTTATCAAACTCACTCAATTTTTAGGGCAAGTTCTTGGAGATCAGTATGAAATAGTTTTTCATGTGATTTCACCTGAGGGTTCATATATAGCAGCCATTGCAAATAATCATATTAGCGGAAGGACAATCAATTCTCCATTAACCTCTTTTGCGAGTGAGCTTGTACAAGAAAAAGAGTATTTAAACAAAGATTTTTTATGTGATTACAAAGCAAAGGTTGGAAAGTCTAAGATCGTTACTGGATCAACCTTTTTTATAAAAAACCAAAATAAAATTGTAGGAATTTTATGTATAAATCACGACACCACAGAACTTAGAAATGCTATTAGTAAAATCATAGAACTAGAAAAAATTAATGATTTTAGTGATTTATTAGATATTCACAATCAAAACAATGTAAATTTACACAATGTGAGTAATATAGAAACACTTAGTCATTCTATAGAAGATATTCTAGCTGAAAACATAGACTTAAAATATTTAAATTCAGGATATAGCTTAAGCACTGAACAAAAAGATGAGATTATTAAAAAGCTTCATTCAAAGGGAATTTTTAATATAAAAGGAAGTATACCTATAGTTGCTAAGTCACTTAATATATCAGAACCTAGCGTCTATAGATATTTGCAAAAATTTAAAAATAGCCTTTAATAGCTAAAAAACTATTTGCGATATAAAATAAGCACTCACAACAGCACCAATGATTAAAGAAAAACCCGGTCTTAAATAAGAGTGATTGATCACAAATTTTCCTATTTTTGTTGTGCCTGTTCTATCAAAAGCCACACAAGCTATTTGATTAGCTCCTGGAACTATAAAATCTCCACTCACACAAGGATAAAGCACGATAAGAATTTGAGGAGGAATTCCCAAACTCACACCCAAGGGCATCAAAGCAGCTACTGTTGCAGCTGGAGAAAAAATCACCATAGAAAAGGCAAATAAAGCCACGCCAAATAAATATGGATAATCTTCTACAATATGTGATAAAGAATTACTAAATAAAGGCTTGTAAGCTTCAAAAAATGTCCCTGTCATCCAAGCTATACCAAAAACCCCTACAACGCCTATAAGTCCTGATTTAAATACAGAAGCTTCACCAAGTTTATTAGCAGGAACTTTAGCAAAAAGCATAATTAAACAAGCTGTTGCAAGCATGATCATTTGAATTAAATTTGGGGTAGAAAGTCTTTCTATTTTACCATTTGCAAGCTCATAGTGAGGTAACAAATTTGTAAAAGTCCCAAAGAAAATAATGGTTAAAATCCCCAAAGCAAATATTAATAAAGCTCTTTTTACTTTAGGATCTGTTTCTTGTTTATCTTCTTGTTTATCTTGGGTTAAAAACTGATATTCCCCTGCTCTTACTCTTCTTTGAAATTCCTCATCTTGCTCAAGCTCTTTTCCTCTTTTAAAAACGCTCAAACAAGCACATATAACACCAATTAAAAATGCTGGCATTACCACAGCTAATATTTGAACAAGTCCTACACCACTAATGGCTAAAATGGCTACCATACCTGCAGTGGCTGCACTCATAGGAGAAGCTACCACTGCAATACCTGCTGCTATAACTGAAACTGAAAGTGGTCTTTCAGGACGAATTTTAGCTTGAGCAGCTACTTCAGCAATCACTGGATAAATAGAAAAAGCTACATAAGTAGTACCACAAAATATTGTAAATGTGGATGTGATTAATGGGCCCATAAAAACAATAGCTTGAGGTTTTTTCTTTAATGCTTTTTCAGCTATTTTTACTAGCAAATCAAGCCCGCCTGCGCTTTGCAAAACACTCACGCAAGTAATCACAGCAAGTATAATAAACACAACACTCACAGGAAGTGAAGCTGGTTGCATACCAAAAACTAACACCAAAATACACATACCAAGCCCACCTGCAACCCCAAGTCCTATACCACCATATCTACCACCTATGGCTATCATAGAAAAAATAATAAAAAGTTGAAGTATAAAAATAATATCCATCTAATCTTCGCCCTTATTGTTTATTTTTTACATTTATCCAACAATTCTTTTGCATATTCAATTTGCTCTAATACAACTTTAGTTCCTGTACCACCATAAGAAAGTCTTGCGTCTATACAAGTTTCTAAAGCAATTGCTTCATAAATATCTTCTTGGATATTTTCATTAAATTGATGGAATTCTTCCATGCTAAGCTCTTCAAGCATTTTTCCGTGTTTAATACAATAATTCACAGCTGAACCTACTATACTATGAGCTTCTCTAAATGGTATATTTTTTCTTACTAAATAATCAGCCATATCTGTGGCATTTGAAAATCCTTTTGCAGCTGCTGCTCTTGTATTATTAGTATTTACTTGCATTTTTTCTATCATAGGAGTTATAATTTTTAAACTTGCCATTAAAGTATCCATAGAATCATAAACTTGAGCCTTATCTTCACTCATATCAGTATTATAAGCTAATGGAATACCTTTCATAATAGTTAGCATTGCCATAACATTACCATACATTCTACCTGTCTTACCACGCATTTTTTCAGCTACATCAGGATTTTTCTTTTGAGGCATTATGCTTGAACCGGTACAAAAATCATCACTTAATTCTATAAATTTAAAATCTTGACTTGAAAAAAGTATAAGCTCTTCACAAAAACGACTAAGGTGCATGAAACACATTGCAGCAATAGCAGTAAATTCAACCATGTGGTCTCTATCACTTACACTATCAATGCTATTTTCTGTTGGTTTAGTAAAGCCTAGTTCTTTGGCACAAAAATGTCTGTCTATATTAAATGTAGTTCCACCAAGTGCAGCTGCTCCTAAAGGACACTCATTCATTCTTTTATATAAATCCTCAAAACGAGAATAATCCCTACTTAACATCCAAAAATACGCCATAATCCAATGTGAAAAAAGCACTGGCTGGCCCGTTTGCAAATGCGTATAACCTGGCATAATAGCTTTGATATTTTTTTGAGCTTGATGGACGATTTCTTCTTGCAAAGTAGTAATTTGAGTTAATACTTCTTTAATAACTGCTCTCATATGAATTTTTGAATCAAGAGTAGTTTGGTCATTTCTACTTCTTGCGGTGTGAAGTTTTCCACCTACTGGACCTACGATTTGTGTCATTCTTTTTTCTACAGCCATATGAATATCCTCATCAGCTATATCAAACACAAAAGTACCATTTTGAATTTCTTCTCTAACTTGTTCTAAGCCCTTAATGATAGTCTTTGCTTCATCGTCTTTTATAATACCTTGTTTTGCAAGCATGGTGCAGTGAATTATACTACCTTGTATATCAAAAGGAGCAAGTCTTGGCTCAACTGGTAGTGAAGCAGTATATTCTTCAACTAATTTATTTGTAGGTAAATCAAAACGCCCACCCCATAATTTTTCTGTTTTGTTAGACATTTGTTATCCTTTCATTAAAAAATTAGGGGTAATTTTATTTGAATTTATTTTAATTTAGCTTAAATTTTTTATTTCTATAATAAAAAATTTTAAAAATTTATAATTTAATAATAGAATTTTTTGATAATTTTAAATAAATAAAATATATTTTTAATATATTATAAATTATTAACTATTTTTTGAAAATTTTTAATACACTAAAAGCTATTTTTTTAAGAAAACTTTTTTTAGAATTCTTTGTTAAAAACTCTACTATATCTCTATGCCCAAACATCAACGCAAAAGTAAAAGGTGTCATACCAAGACCATTGTTTTCATCAATATTTGCTCCATGTTCTACCAAAAGCTTACACATAGGTAAATATCCTTTAAAACACACCCCTGCTAATGGAGTTTGCCCTCTATCATTTTTCTCATCTACCCTAGCATTATTTTCTAGTAAAAACTTAGCACATTCATAAGCATTATGATAACTTGCAAGCATTAAAAGACTATCGCCTTTATGATTTTTTAAATTCACACTCAAACCTGCTTCTATCATAATCTTTAAATTTTGTAAATCATTTTGTCTTGCGTAATCAAAAGCCATAGTGCAAAGCTCTTGAATTCTTTTTTCTTCTTCATTACTAAACATATTTTTCCTTTATAATCTTTAGTTTGCCACTTTTAAAGTGGCAAGTAAAAATTACATTTTCAAAGCTTTTTTAACGCCATTTGCATATTCACTTGAAATTTTTTCAAAATGACTTAATGCTCTAGCAATAATTTTTTCATCAACCCCACTCATAGAAGCAGCGATATTTTTAAATAATTGCTCTTTTTGATCTTGATTCATTATATCAAATAAGGCTCTTGGTTGGGTATAAAAATCATTATCAAGTGGAGCATATCTTTGCGCATTACCTTCAAGTGCTAAGTCAGGCTCTAGGTAATTTTTATCTTCTTTTGGACTATCATCATAACTATTTGGTTCATAATAAGCAAGGCCATTTTTGTAAGTGTCAAAATTCATAGCACCTGCTACATTATAAGTATTTACTTCACTTTTTGCACGATTAACTGGTAATAAATGATAATTTGTCCCTATGCGATATCTGTGTGCGTCAGGATAAGAAAAAATTCTAGCTTGCAACATTTTATCAGGACTAAAACTAATACCAGGAACAATATTGCTTGGACTAAATGCAGCTTGTTCTACTTCATTAAAGTAATTTTGTACATTTTTATTAAGTACTAATTCGCCTACTTCAATTAAAGGCACAATACTATGTGGCCAAACTTTAGTTAAATCAAAAGGATTAAAACCTAATTTTTCTGCTTCATCTTCTTTTAAAACTTGAATTTGGAAAGTCCATTTTGGAAAATCTCCTTTTTCAATAGCTTCATATAAATCTCTTTGATGACTTTCTCTATCATTTGCTATTAAATTTGCCGCTTCTTCATTGGTTAAATTTTTAATACCTTGCTTGGTTTTAAAATGAAATTTCACCCAAAATCTTTCGTTTTTATCATTAATCAAACTATAAGTGTGACTTCCAAAACCATGCATATGACGATAGCTTGCAGGAATACCTCTATCACTCATTAAAATAGTAACTTGATGTAAGCTTTCAGGACAAAGGCTCCAAAAATCCCATGCAGCATTATTGCTTCTTAAATGAGTTCTTGGATCTCTTTTTTGAGTGTGGATAAAATCAGGAAATTTATATGCATCTCTTATAAAAAATGTCGGAGTATTATTACCTACTAAATCCCAATTTCCTTCTTTAGTATAAAATTTAATAGCAAAACCTCTTACATCTCTTTCTGCATCAGCTGCACCTGCTTCGCCTGCAACGGTTGAAAATCTTATAAATAAAGGTGTATTTTCTCCAAGCTGTAAAACTTTTGCCTTGGTGTATTGAGAAATATCTTTAGTGATTTTAAGCTCCCCATAAGCACCGCTCCCTTTTGCATGAACAGTTCTTTCTGGAATTCTTTCTCTATTTTGATGGGCAAGTTTTTCTAACAAAATATAATCTTGCATTAAAAGTGGACCCTTAGCACCTGCGCTTAATGAATTTTGATTATCGGCTATGATATTTCCGAAATCATTGGTTAGTTTTTTCATCTTTTCTCCTTTTTATAAATAATAATTTTTATTATTTGATAAATTATATCCCTATATTATTAAAATAAAATTAAACAATAAAAATTATTATTTTTGAAAAAATAATCTTTTTTTAAGCATAATTATTTTTATTTTGTATTAAAATTGTTGAAAAATAAGAATAAGTACTCTTATTTTAAATATTTTTACTACAAAATTAATAAAACAAGGAGAGTTTAATGGATAAAGAAACAAGAACTTACTATATTAAATTAGTGAAATTTCTTGCTGATGCTTTGGGAAGAAATTATGAAATAGTTTTGCATGATGTAAGTGAAGATGGTACTAATATAGCAGAAATAGCTAATAATCATATTAGCAAAAGAACTATAAATTCACCTCTAACAGGCTTTGCTATTGAAATGATTAAAAACAAAATCTATTTAGAGCGTGATTATATAACACATTATAAAACTTCAGCTAAAAGCTCACAAGTAATGTCAGGCTCTACTTTTTTTATTAAAAAAGATGAAAAACTTGAAGGTTTGCTTTGTATTAATCATGATACTTCAGCATTTAAAAAAATCTCTGATGAAATTTTAAATCTTGGAAATATTTATGATAATTCTTATGAAAGTCCTGAACAAGAAAATAAAGAATACATAAAACTTGATTTAGAAGAAATCGTTGAAGATATTACGGGGATAGATATTGAAAGTTTTAAAAATAAAAGTTTAAAACCGAAGGAAAAACAAAAAATGATAGCTAGTTTATATGAAAAAGGCGTATTTAATGTAAAAGGTGTTATTCCTAAAGTTGCGGAGCTTTTAAATATTTCAGAACCTAGTGTTTATAGACATTTACAAAAGATTAAATAATCATAATTTAAAAAAAATATAATTTTTGATACAATAACATTTTAAAATTTTATAAAAGGAAAAATATGGCTGATGATATGATGGATGAACAAGGTGAATCAAAGAAAAAAGGCGGGAATACTTTAGTAATCATTATCGTTGTATTTTTATTTGTATTTTTACTTGTTATTGTAGGAGCAATTGCTTATCTAATGTTTAGTGGCGGCTCTGAAGAAAATCCTACCCCGCAAACCGAAGAAAGCGCACAAGTTGCACAAGCTCCTAAAAAAACAAATGCAGTAGCAGCTAGAGGGAGTGATTATGCAAATATTGGCGTGATGTATCCTTTAGCACCTTTTACGCTAAATTTATTAAGTGATGGTGGATCAAGATATGTAAAATGCACCATTCAACTTGAACAAAATGTTGAAACATTAACTCCTGAACTTGATAAAAAAGTTGCTATTATTAGAGATATTATCATTAGAACTTTAACATCAAAAACCTTTGAAGAAGTAAGCACTACAAAGGGTAAAGAAAGATTAAAAGATGAATTAACCGGCAAGATCAATGAAGTTTTAACTGATGGTTTTATCAAAAATATTTATTTTACCGACTTTGTAGTATCTTAATGATAGGCTGTGACATAGTCGTATGCTCTCGCATAGAAAAAATTTATGAAAGACATAAAATGCTTTTCTTAGATAAATTTTTGTCCAAGAAAGAGCAAAGTTATATAAAAAATACCAACACTCTAGCCGGATTTTGGGCTATTAAAGAAGCTGCCTCTAAGGCTTTGGGGGTTGGAATTTCTAAAGAATGTTCTTTTTTTGACATCATCATCTCTAAGGATGATAAAAATGCTCCACACATTAGTTTTTCTCAAAAAGTCATGCAAGAATTCAAAATTAAATCAGCAAGTGTAAGCGTAGCACATGATGGGGGTTTTGCTATAGCAGTAGTAGCTATAGAAACTAAGCAAGGTTAAAACCTTGCTTACATATAAAGCCCGCCATTGACTTTTAAAATCTCTCCTGTGATATAAGAAGAATGATCACTTAATAAAAATGCCACAGCTTGAGCTACTTCACTAGCATCTGCAAAACGCTTTAAAGGGATATTGTTAATATAATTTTGTTTAATCTCATCACTTAAAACTTCAGTCATATCACTTTTTATAAAACCTGGGGTAATGCAGTTATATCTTATATTTCTTGCTGCACCTTCTTTAGCAAAAGATTTTGTTAGAGCTATCATACCGCCTTTACTAGCACTATAATTAGTTTGGCCTGCATTTCCCATTTCTCCAACTATAGAAGCAATATTTACAACCGCACCAAAACGCTTTTTACTCATAGTTTTTAATGCCTCTCTACAACCTAAAAAACTTGAATTTAAATTAGCATTAATCACTGAAGAAAAATCATCCATACTCATTCTAAGTGCTAATTTATCATTAGTAATACCTGCATTATTAACTAAATAACTAAGCTCACCATCACTTTCTACTATAGTTGCAATAGCGCTTGTAAATTCTTCTTCAACACTTGCATCAAATTTAATCACAGCCGCACAACCACCACTTTTTTCTATCTCTTCTTTTAGTGCATCAGCAAGTTCAGGCTTACTTCTATAATTAATCCAAACTTTTAAGCCATAACTTGCTAATTCTTTGGCTATTGCTGCACCTATACCTTTACTTGCACCTGTTATTAAAACATTTTTTCCACTAAATTTCATTGTTCTCCTTTAAATTAAAATAAAGCCTCATCCATTTCTTTTGGGATAGGTAAGTTTAAAATTTTAAGCACACTTGGTGCTATATTACTAAGCCCCATGCCTTCTTTAAGCTTTTCTACTCCTTTAGCTTCGACAAAAGCAAAAACATCAAAGGTTGTGTGATTAGTGAGCATATTTTCTTTTTCATCCCTCATCGCTTCACAGTTTCCATGATCTGAAGTAATAATAAAAGCATAATCATGCTCTCTTGCTTTAGCAATAACCCTACCTAAACACTCATCTACACATTCAACCGCACTAATCGCAGCTTCAAAATCACCCGTATGTCCTACCATATCACCATTTGCAAAATTTACTACGATAAAATCCATACCACTTTCTATACCCTTAAGCACCTCATCTGTGACTTCTTTAGCACTCATTTGAGGTTTTTCATCGTATGTTTTTATTTTAGGACTTGGAATTAAAATTCTTGTTTCATTACATTCTAATTCTTCTTTTCCCCCATTAAAGAAAAAGGTTACATGAGCATATTTTTCTGTTTCAGCTGTGTGAAGTTGGCTTAAATTTGCATTAGCTATCACAGAAGCTAAAGTATTATTTAACTCTTCTTTTTCAAACATCACAGGTAGTTTAAAACTCTCATCATACAAACTCATAGTAATGGCATTTTTTATAAGCACTTCTTTTGGAAATTCATTAAAACTTTCTTGGGTTAAAGAAGCGACTAATTGACGCATTCTATCATTTCTAAAATTGATAAAAATCACACCATCTTCAGCCTTAATTCCATCAAAGCTTTGACTAATAACTGGGGTTAAAAACTCATCCGTGATATTTTCATCATAGTTTTTTTGTATAAATTGCATAAAATCATCACACTTTGGTGCCTTAGCAAATAAAGTATCATAATAAGACTTAACCCTATCATAGCGCTTATCTCTATCCATAGCATAAAATCTTCCCGATAAAGAAGCAAAATTAACCCCTTCTTTTTCGCAAAATTCCTGTAAAGATTTTATAAATTCTAAACCTGAATTTGGAGGACAATCTCTACCATCACTAATTGCATGCGCAAAAACTTCTTTATTTTCTTGCCTACAAATTTTTAAAAGTGCATTAAAATGTGTATGCATAGAATGCACCCCGCCATCACTATAAAGCCCTATAATATGCACTCTTTTGCATTTTTGCAATAATTCTTTTAAAGCCTTATTGTCTTTTAAAGTGTCATTTTCTATGGCTTTATTTATCTTGACTAAATTTTGATAGATTATGCGTCCGCTACCTATACACATATGCCCTACTTCGCTATTACCCATTTGACCTTCAGGTAGGCCAACTGCCAAACCACTTGTTTTTATCAAAACATTAGGGGTATTTTCAAAAAGCTTATCATAAGTTGGCTTTTTAGCATGAAAAAAAGCATTATAGTTTGAATTTGTATTATGTCCTATACCATCTGTGATTATCAAAATACATTTTTGACTCATTTTTTACTCTTTTTTATAATTTATTTATGTGATTTTACTAAAATTATGCTTTTAAAAAAACAAATACAAGGTTAAAATTTTGCTTTATCTTACAGAATATACAAATTATATGTTTTTTTCTTATATTAGCGTGCGTGCTGGTTTTGCATTTTTTATCGCTTTGTTTTTGAGTTTGTATTTAATGCCAAAATTTATTAAATGGGCTCAAAATAAAAAAGCAAATCAACCTATTTATGAATACGCTCCACAATCACACCAAGCTAAATCTCATACCCCTACTATGGGTGGGCTTGTTTTTATCTTTGCTACTATCATAGCAAGTGTTTTAAGCGCTGATTTAAATAATAGTTTTGTAATCGTTGGATTATTATGTTTAGTACTATTTTGTACTATAGGCTTAGTTGATGATTTGGGGAAAATTTTAAAAAAAGACAATCACGCAGGATTAAGTCCAAAAATGAAACTTCTAGGGCAATTTAGTGCTGCTTTTATCTGTGTTGGATTATTGTATTTATTTGATATAAATACTGAATTTTATTTACCTTTTTACAAACATGCTATTTTTGATGGTGGTATGTTTATGTTGTTTTTATGGATTTTAGTTATTGTATCAAGCTCTAATGCTGTAAATTTAACCGATGGGCTTGATGGTCTTGCAACTGTGCCTTCTATATTTTCTCTTTTAAGTCTTGGTGCTTTTTTGTATTTAAGTGGAAATGCTATTTATAGTTCTTATTTATTCTTACCTAAAATTCAAGGTCTAGGAGAACTTGTGGTATTAAGCGCGGCTTTAGTTGGTGCGCTTATGGGATTTTTGTGGTATAACTGCTATCCTGCACAAGTTTTTATGGGAGATAGTGGGAGTTTAAGCATAGGGGCGTTTTTAGGCTATCTTGGTATAGTAAGTAAAAATGAAATTTTGCTTTTGCTTATAGGTTTTGTATTTGTTTTAGAAACTATTTCAGTGATTTTACAAGTAGGAAGTTTTAAAATCTTTAATAAAAGAGTATTTAAAATGGCACCTATTCATCATCATTTTGAAAAAATAGGTTGGGTGGAAAATAAAATCATCGTGCGTTTTTGGATGATAGCCTTACTTGCAAATATCATTGCATTAATTAGTATAAAGTTAAGATAATGAAAATTTCACTTTTTGGATACGGAAAAACAACTAAAGCTTTTGCGCAGCGTTTTGGAAATTGCGATATTTATGATGATCATTTTGCAAGTATAAGTAAAGATGAATTTAACAATACACTTTTACCGCCTTGTGAATTTAATCCTTTAAAAAGTGACTTAGAAATTCCAAGTCCTGGCTTTCCAAATGATCATTCTCTCATACGGCAAGCAAAAAATTTAAGCAGTGAGTATGATTTTTTTTATGATGGCATGCCAAAAAGTGTTTGGATAAGCGGAACAAATGGCAAAACCACCACCACCCAAATGACACATCATCTTTTAAAACACATCAATGCACAAATGGGAGCAAACATAGGAACTCCTTTAGTACAAATGGATATTAGTGCTAAATTATGGATTTTAGAAAGTTCATCTTTTTCGCTTTTTTACACCAAAGTAGCTAAACCTGAAATTTATGCACTTTTACCTATCACACCTGATCATCTTTCTTGGCATAAAAGCTTTGAAAACTACGAGCAAGCAAAGCTTAGCGTGCTTGAAAGAATGAATGAAAATGATGTGGTAATTTTACCTAAAAAGTATGAGGCTTATCCAACCCATGCTTATGTTATAAGCTATGAAGATGAGCAAGATTTAGCTAAAAAAATGCAAATTGATTTAGAAAAAATTCATTTTAAAACCCCTTTTTTGCTTGATGCTCTTATTGCCTTAAGTATAGAAAAAATCATACTAGATCGTTGCTCTTATGAGCTTTTAAATGAGTTTAAAATAGAAAAAAATAAACTTGAAGAAATATTTGATCATAAAAATAGACTTTGGGTAAATGATACTAAAGCGACTAATCTTGATGCTAGTTTAGCTGCTCTTAAACGCTATAAGGATAAAAAAATTCATCTTATCATAGGTGGGGATGATAAGGGAGTGAATTTAAGTGCTTTATTTGCTTTTATGAAAGAGCTTGATATAGAGCTTTATGCCATAGGAAAAAGCACCAATAAAATACTTGATTATGCTAAAAATGCTAATTTAAAAGCACATTTTTGTGAGTTTTTACCTAAAGCGGTAGAAAAAATCAATCAAAACTTAACTAATGATGAAGTAGCCCTACTAAGCCCTGCTTGTGCAAGCTTAGATCAGTTTAAATCTTATGAAGAAAGAGGAGAGCTTTTTAAAAAATGTATTCAAGAATTAAGCTAAATCTTTTTGAATGCAAAATTTTAAAAACTCACATAAATTTATAAATTTATTGCTTGGTTCTTTATTTTTATGATAAATCAAGCAAAGCTCTCTTGAAATTTTAAAATTTTTTAATCTTACTTCAAATAAACTTTTAGCTTCAAGCTCTTCTTTAACACTAAATTTAGGTAAAACTGCTAAAAATTTACCTTTTTTAACCAACTCTTTTATCATAGCAGTTGAGTTTAACTCATAAACCAAATTAAGCTTTACATCTTTAGGTAAAGCATTTAAAAACACTTCTTTTGCACCTGAACCTTGCTCGCGACTTAGCCATTTAAAATCCTTTAATTCATCTATGAAAAATTCTTTTTTCAAGTCATTTTTACTCACTACAATAAGCTCATCATCACAAATTTTAATCTTTTTTATATCCTTATCTTTGCAAATTCCTTCAATCAAACCTATATCTATTTCTTTATCTAAAATATCTTTGATAATATTTTGACTATTATCCAAAGACAAATTTAACTTGATATTTTCTGCCTTTTGATCTAAAAAAGTTCCTAGTAAATAAGTGCCTACATTTTGACTAACTTTCATACTTATTTCATAGCTTTGATCATCTTGCATTGCTTTTTCTATGCGTTCAAATTCTAAAATCAAAGGAGTGATTTGTTTTAAAAACACTTTTCCTTTTTCATTTAAACTTAAAAATTTAGCATTTCTATCAAAAAGCTTGGTGTTTAAACTTTTTTCAAGTTCAAATATAGCTAAAGACAAAGCAGATTGAGTTATATTTAATTCTTTAGCACAAGCTCTTAAATTTAAATTTCTACACAAGGCTTGAAAATATTTTATTTGTTTAAAAGTCATAAGCACTCTTTTGATAAATATTTTTAATCATTATATCAAATAAAATTAATTTTACTTATCACAAAAAAATCATTAAGATTACAAAAAACAAAAAAAGGAAAAATTCATGCATAAAAATATATATAAACATAGAAAATTTGAAGCTTTTTTACTGCTTTTTACTCTTGCTTTTTGTGCTTTTGCTATTTCTGAGCTTAATTTTTTTAAAAATCTTGGAATTTCAGCTTTAATCATAGCCGTGATTTTAGGAGCTTTAATAGGAAATTTAGCTCATCAAAATGCAAATTTACTCAAAAAATCAGGAGTTTTAGGCATAGCAACAAAAGAAATTTTAAGACTTGGAATTATACTTTATGGTTTTAGAATTACTTTTAATGATTTAGAAAAAGTTGGATTAAATGGGATTTTGCTAGCATTTTTAGTGGTATTTTCTACCTTTTTTATAGGGCTTTTGTTAGGAAAATTATTCAAACTTGATCTTAAAGAAAGCATACTTATAAGTAGTGGCTCAAGCATTTGTGGAGCAGCTGCTGTGATGGCTAGTGAAAGCATTGTTAAAGGTGGCTCTGCTAAAGTTGGCGTAGCAGTTTGCACTGTGGTTGTGTTTGGAACTTTAGGGATGTTTTTATATCCTTTGGCTTGGAATTTAGGTTGGTTTGATTTTTTTAATTTAAAGCAAATGGGGTATTTCATGGGAGCAAGCTTGCATGAAGTTGCACATGCTGTTGCAGCAGGTGAAGCTGTAAAAGCAGGAGATGGTGCTGTCATAGAAAAAATGATGCGTGTTTTAATGCTAGTGCCTTTTTTGATTTTCTTAAGTCTTTTTTCATTGAAATTTCTAAGTAAAAATAATGAAAAAATCTCCATTAAAGCAAATATTCCTTATTTTGCTTTGTGGTTTTTATTTGCATGTGGTATTAGCTCACTTGAAATATTAAATACAGATTTTGCGCTTAACTATATAAAACCAAGCATACAAACTATAGACACACTTTTGCTTTCTATGGCTATGGTAGCTTTAGGAGTAAATATCCATAAAAATGTTTTAAAAAATGCAGGTTTTAAACCATTTTTAATGGCATTTTTTCTTTTTATATGGTTAATCTTTATATCAATTAGTTTTATTTTATTATTAAATTTATAAATACATGAAAATTCTTCATGTATTTATTTTATAATCTTTAATCAAAATAAATTAATGTTAGCGAATCAACAATAAAGGTTTTTTAGCCTTAGTTAAAATATCATTTGTCAAACTACCAAATAAAATACTTTTTAACCAATGATGTGAATAAGCTCCCATGATCAATAAATCTATATCATTTTGCTCACCAAAATCAAATAAAGCTTGAGTAATCTCTCCATTTAAATATTGAGTTTGCACATTTAAATTTGCTTCTTTAAAAATTTGACTTACTTGAGCTAATAATTCACAAGAAGCTTTTTCATCTTTAGATACATTTACTACATAACGCTTTGCTTCTTTAAAAATAGGTCTTTTAATGGCTTGTTCTATAGCCTTTTTAGCTAAATTACTCCCATCATAAGCCATCATCACACTTTTAATCTCTTTAAAAGCAGAATTTACAAGCAAAATAGGCACATTTAAAGCTCTTACTAATTCTTCTGTATGAATACCTATTTTATTTTTCTTACCCCCGCCTTTTAAACCTGCTATGGCTAATCTTATTTGATCATTATATTCTTTTAAAACCTCTTCTAAGTCTCCATCTCTTTGCACACTAAAGCATTCTTTTACGCCTTGTTCTTTTGCATAAGCACAAAATTCTTCTAAAATTCTTTGCCCTTTTTTGCAAAGATTTTCATTTTTTTGGCTTTGCTCTTCTACTAAATCTTCAATCACACACCCACTAGCACCTATGCCAAAACTACAAGCTAATTCAGCATTAGTAAAATTTGGCTCTATAGTATATAAAAACATTAAAGGTAAATCTAGCTTTTTGGCTAAATACACCCCATAATGCAAACTTTCCCTACAAGGCTCTAAAACATCTACACAAACTAGAATTTTTTCCATTTAATATCCTTTTGTAGTATCAATCTTGCGCTTTTTGCGCTATTAAAACACCTTCTATGATTTTTTTAATATCCCCATCTAAGATATTATCAACCTGTGAAAAAGCTTCATTTGAGCGTGTATCTTTAACTTGTTGATAAGGAAAAAGTACATAAGAACGGATTTGATGACCCCAACCTATCTCACTTTTTTCACTTGAATTTGCTTCATCTTGTTGTTTCATAAGCTCAAGCTCATAAAGGCGTGATTTTAACATTTTAAAGGCTGTGGCTTTGTTTTTGTGTTGGCTTCTATCGTTTTGACATTGCACTACTATACCACTTGGCATATGAGTTATGCGCACTGCTGATTCAGTTTTATTAACATGCTGTCCACCCGCTCCGCTTGCTCTATAATAATCAATCCTTATATCTTTTTCTTCAATTTCTATTTCAATATCATCATCAAGTTCAGGTGAAACCATCACACTAGAAAAACTCGTATGGCGACGCCCTGCACTATCAAATGGAGAAGTTCTTACTAAACGATGAATGCCATTTTCAGCTTTTAAATACCCATAAGCATTTTCACCTTTTACTAAAAAGCTAACATCTTTAAGCCCTGCTTCTTCGCCTTCTTGAAAGTCAAGTGTTTCCACTTTAAAACCTTCTCTTTCACAAAATCTCAAATACATCCTATAAAGCATACTAGCCCAGTCATTACTCTCCGTTCCACCTGCTCCTGGGTGAATGGAAACTATGGCATTTTTACCATCATTTTCCCCACTTAAAAGCATAGAAATTTCAAGATTTACAATAAGATCTTCTAGCTTGTTTGCATCTTCAAATAAAGCTTCTATGGTGTCTAAATCATTTTCACTATTGGCAAGATCAAAAAGCTCGCTTGCATCATTTAAAGCATTATTTGCATTTTCATAATTTTTAAGTAAATTTGAAATTTTAGTTTTTTCTTTACCTATAACGCCTGCTTGTTTTACATCACTCCAAAAAGAAGGGGAATTTTCTAAATTTTCTATTTCTTTTAATCTTGCTTTTATCTCTTCAGGCTTAATGATAGAAGCGATATTTCCAACTTTGTTTTTTAATTTTTTTAAAAGTTCGCTGTATTCGTAATTATCCATAAAAATTTTCTTTCTAATTTTGATATAATTTAATCTTATAATTTTAGCAAAAAATAAAACATTTAAAGTGAGAAATATGCCAAAACTTTTTTTAATGTCTTTAGGTTGTAATAAAAATTTAGTTGATAGTGAAATCATGCTTGGAAGATTAAGTGATTATGAAATTTGTGATGAGCCAAGCTTAGCTGATGTTTTGATTGTAAATACCTGTGGTTTTATAGATAGTGCTAAAAAAGAAAGCATAAATGCGATTTTAGACTTACACGAGCAAAGAAAAAAGGACTCGTTGCTGGTTGTAACAGGATGTTTAATGCAGCGCTACCGCGAAGAATTAATGAAAGAACTACCTGAAGTTGATCTTTTTACCGGTGTGGGAGATTATGAAAAAATTGATGAAATGATACTTAAAAAAACTAATCTATTTTCAAATTCTACTTACTTACAAGATAAAAATACCAATCGTGTGATCACAGGATCAAACTATCATGCTTTTATCAAAATAGCTGAAGGGTGCAATCAAAAATGTTCATTTTGCGCTATACCAAGTTTTAAAGGCAAACTTAAATCAAGAAGCTTAGAAAGTATTATAAATGAAGTAAAAGAACTTGTTAAAAAAGGCTATAAAGATTTTTCTTTTATTGCTCAAGATACAAGCTCGTATTTGTTTGATCAAGGTCAAAAAGATGGACTTTTAAAGCTTATTGAAGCTATAGAAAATATCCAAGGTGTAAAGGCTGCTAGAATTTTATATCTATATCCAACAAGCATTAGTAAAGAAGTGATAGAAAAAATCATTCAGTCAAAAGTTTTTGTAAATTATTTTGATATGCCTTTGCAGCACATCAGTGATAATATGCTTAAAATCATGAAACGCGGAGCTAACAAAGCTAAATTAATCGAGCTTTTAAATTTAATGAAACAAGCTCCAAATTCATTTTTACGCACAGGTTTTATAGTAGGACACCCTGGAGAGAGTGATGAGGATTTTGAAGAATTATGCGCTTTTATAAAAGAATTTGGTTTTGATAGAATTAGTGTTTTTGCTTATTCTAAAGAAGAAGATACTGCAGCTTTTGACATGGAACAAATTCCTAGTAAAATCATCAATGCAAGATTAAAAGTGATAGAAAAAATCGTCGATGAATGCATAGAAAAAAGCTTTAATCAACAAGTTGGTAAAAAGACTTTAGCATTTTGTGAAGGTCAAAGCTCTGAAGGAGAATTTTTCATCGGTGCAAAAGATTTGCGTTGGGATAGAAATATAGATGGAGAAATTCTCATCAATGAAAGTGATTGTGGCGATTTAGAAATGGGTGAGCTTTATGAGTGTGAAATCACACAAAGTTTAGATAAAAAACTCATTGCAAAAGCCTTAAGAAAGTTTAATGATTGATAGCAAATATTTAAATCATTTAAAGCAAGGGAAAAATCTTTTAGCATTTTCACATGGGAGTGATTCTAGTGCTTTATTTTTCATACTTTTAGAAAAAAATGTAGATTTTGACCTTGCTTTTATAAACTACAAAACTCGCAAAAATAGCGATAAAGAAGAGCAAAGTGCCAAAGAATTAGCCAAGCATTTTCATAAAAAAATTTACATCAAAACTGCACCCAAGATAACAAAAAATTTCGAAGCCCATGCAAGAGCTTTGCGTTATGAATTTTTTGAAGAACTTTGCAAAAACCACTCTTATGATAATCTTTTACTAGCTCATCATTTAAATGATAAACTAGAATGGTTTTTAATGCAATTTTCCAAAGGCGCAGGACTTAGAGAATTACTTGGTTTTAAAGATATTGAAAAAAGAAAATATTTTACTATCATAAGACCCTTGCTTGAAATTCCAAAAGAAGAAATTTCAAACTACCTAAAAGACAACAATATCGCTTATTTTCATGATGAGAGTAATGACAATGAAAAATATTTTAGAAATTTCATACGCAAAAAATTTGCTAATGAGTTTTTAAAGCTTTATCCAAATGGAGTAAAAAAGAGCTTTAAATACCTAGAAAAAGACTTAAAAGAAGAAAATATTTGTGAATTTAAAAATATTTACATTACTCATAAAGATGAAAGTTTAATCGCAAAATGCTTTAAAAAACTTGGAATACTTTTAAGTGCTAAACAAAGACAAGAAGCTTTAAAAGGCGATGGAGTAATTTCGCATAAAATAGGCATTGTTTACATACAAGAAAAAGTTTTGATTTTTCCTTTTGTAAGTTGTGAGAAAATGCCAAAAGAATTTAAAGAAATTTATAGAAAAGCAAAAATCCCTAAACTCTTAAGAGCATATTTATACACAAAAAATATTGATGTAAAAGAACTTATGCAAGCTCTTTTATGATTTCTTCAAAAAGTTCTTTTACTCTTGTTTCTAAAAAGTCTTTAAATTCAGCACTTGTAGCTTCAGCACGCATGATAAGATATGGACTTGTATTAGAAGCACGCAAAAGCGCCCAGCCTTCTTTAAAGGTAATTCTAACTCCGTCAATTTTATTACAATCAAGCACATTTTCAAAAGCATTTGCTTTTACTTTTTCTTTAAATTTTTCTATGATTTGAAATTTATTTTCCTCACTAACCTTAAGCTTGATCTCTTCACTTGCATAAAGTTTTGGTAATTCTTTAACTAATTTTTCTATATCAAAACCATTTACCAAAAGCTCTAAGGTTCTTAAAAATGCATAAATTCCATCATCATAACCAAAATATCTATCTTTAAAGAAAATATGCCCACTAAGCTCTGCTGCTATGTCGATATTTTGCTCTTTCATCATTTTTTTAATATTAGAATGTCCAGTCTTACCCATCATGATAAAACCAAATTTAGCTACCTCATCAAAAAGGTTTTTAGAGCATTTTACTTCACCTAAAACTCTAGGATTTTTTATATTTTTAGCAAACAAATAGCAAAGCTCATCGCCCTTAAATACATAGTCTTTACTTGCTACTACTAAACGATCCCCATCTCCGTCAAAAGCAAAGCCCATTTTTGCATTTTCATTTTCTTTTAGCGCAACTTGCAATGCGTGTAAATTTTCAAGCTCTGTTGGATCAGGCGCGTGATTTGGGAAATTTCCATCAGGATTTTCAAATAAAATTTGCGCATTAAGATTTAATTTTTCCACCAAAGGCTTTATAATCACTCCAGTAGCTCCATTTGCACAATCAATAATGATTTTTTCTTTATAGCCCTTAAGATGTGAAAAATGTTTAGCTAAAAAGTCTATGTATAAGCTTTTAATATCATAATTTTCATATCTTAAATCATCATTGATTTCAAGTTCTAAACACTCTTGCACTTTTAAAGAAAGCTTTTTCAAATCAGCACCAAAAAAACTTTCTTTATTAATCGTTATTTTAAAGCCATTGTATTCTTTTGGATTATGCGAACCTGTTATCATGATGTTTGCATCAAAAATATCATCAAAAAACAAGCTAAAATACCCCATAGGAGTTGGTGCTAAGCCTATATTGAAAACTTGCATATTAGCTTTATTTAAACCGCTGATTAAATAGTTAAAAAGTTCATTTGCACTATATCTTGCATCATAGCCTACGCTTACTTTCTCACAACCCCTTGATTTCATTTCTAAACCCAAAGCATAGCCTATGGCTTTTACACTTTTTTCATTTAACTCACTTGGGTAAAGCCCTCTTATATCATACTCTCTAAAAATCAAATCTAACATTTTAATCCTTTTGTCTTCTAAGTTCTAATTTTGCTTGTTTTAAACTTTCTTCTATGTTTTCATTTTTGCTTGATAAACAAAGTTTAATTTCTAACTTTACATTCTGTTCTTTAAATTCAAAACAATATTTTTGCATAAAATTTTCAAGCATTTGAAGCTTGCTTTGCACAAAGGCTATATTTTCATTTTCAAATACAATAATAAAATAATCCTTATCATCTTTAAAAACCCTAGCATGTAAAGCTTTTTTTAAAATCCTAGCAAATTCATGCATTATAAACTCGCCCATTTTTGAGTCTTTTTGATGATAAATTTCATTGATATTTTTTACTTCAATCAAGGCTAAATGAAAATTTTCAAGTCCTTGGGCATATCTTCTTAAGGCCTTTAAATTTGGCAAATTGGTTAAAGTGTCAAAAAAGGCTATTTTATAAGCTTTATACACTAAAAATCCTATCAACACCAAAGAAGCAAATTCATAATAACCCAAATCAACACTATTGTAAAATAAAAATTGCACGCTCAAGCCCATATAAGCAAGTAAAAAATAAAAATCATTATTTTTAAAATATGAAAATAATAAAAATATCATTCCTACCCAAAACACACAAAAGCTTAACTCACTAATAGGCTTAAAAAATTGCGTTGAAAGGCCAAAAATTTCACTTGTAATGCTTGCATTAAAATTAGTACTTGTGCTAAGTATTAACGCTACAAAACCCATAAAGGCTAAATACGCAAATTTAATAAAATTAATTCTTTCAAAAACAAGCTTACTATCTTGCAAAAACACAAAAAGCACAAAAGAAAAAGGTAAAAATACCGAAATAAACAAATGCGCTTGATATTCACTTGCCACTAAAGATAAAGCCCTAGCGCATAAAATCAACAAAAGCAAGAAAAAAATCTTATTTTGCTTAAAAAAATAAGCTAAAAATAAAGCTAAAAATTCCAAAACAAAACTAAAAGAAGGTAAAAAAGATAATAAAACTAAACTCAATCAAATAACCTTAATTTAAAAATAATTTTAAAAATTATACAACAATTTTGAATTATTTTTTTAATACATATTATAAGTAAAATAAAAATAGAAATTAAAATAAATATGCCTGAAATATGCTTAGTAAAAAATAATGTAATTTATCTTAGATAGTTAAATTTCAAAGCAACAAATGATAACACGAAAAAACTTTTAAAATAAAACTTTATGAAATTAAAAAGCTAATAAATATATTAAAATCATTAAATTGTTTTTATTTAAATTTTGCAATTTCATCTTGTATGGTTTGATTTATCTCAAGTAGCTCTTCATAATTTTTTTTATTTTTTTCCAAAAGTTCATCAAATTTAAAGCCAAGCATAACGATGCGATATAAATTAGGTTTGTATTTTCTCCAATTATACAAAGTGCTAACATCAATATCTAATTCATATGCCATATCGCGTTTGCTCTTTTTTGCCATAAGCTACCCTAAATTTTTAAATACTTATGGGCTGATTTTACATTAAAAATTCTTTATTAAAAACAATTGAAATATTCTATGTTTTATTTAATTAATATTGATTATTTCAATATTAATTAAGCTAAATTGTGGAATAATTCAAGTTATCTTAAGTTAAGGAGCGAAAGAATGGATGCTACGAGTTTATTTTTATCAATAAAAAATAAATTACCAAAAGAATATGGATCTTTTAGAAAAAGAATAAGTCGAGGATATAAATATTCTGATCCTATTATGTCAAATGAAGATTTAAAAAAGAAATTTGAAACTTTAAGTTCTGATAAGTTGGATAAAGTATATACAAGACTTCAATACACCAAGCTCAAAAACCCAACTCTAGTCTTTTGGGTTTATAATTTTTTACTAGGTGGTTTTGGTGTTGCAAGATTTTATATAGGTCAAATTGGGTGGGGAATTTTTAGATTAGTTTTAACTTTGCTTGCTATGATAATTGGCTTTATTGCTGATTCCTCATATGATTCATTTTGGATAGCTACTTCAAATATAATCAATTATGGTAATTTTGGTATTTGGTTTATAGATTTGTTTATAGTTGGCGTATTGCTTAGAAATCAAAATCTTGAAAAAATTAACTTAATTATAGACGATATAAAATCTTAGTATATTTGTGGAAGAAAATATTCTCAATTTTTACTTATTTAAGGAGATAAAATGAATGAAAAACACGCACCTTTTGAAACAGAACCCACTTTGATTTATGAGAAAAATACTTTTAAAATTGTCGCTGGAAAAACATATACAAATAAAGATGAAAAATTTTGCATAGGTTTAAAATCAAATGATTTTCCTAAAAATTCTTATCTTATATTTCCGCCACAGCTTAGCTTAAATTTATTAAAAAATCTTTTAAGCCAAGATGGGGCTAATAATAGTGAAATTATCAAGTTTATTAAAATAATAACCAAATAAGCAATGAAAAATATTTTATTAAGTTTCATAATGGTTTTGTTATTTACAGGATGTTTTAATAATAAGCCAAAATGCGATGATGAGGTTGTTCAGCTTACATTAAAAAGTATTTTAGATGATGATGAGTGGGTTTATATTGAGTATGGGCTAAGTGAGCAGTCTTTAAAGGCCTTAAAAATAAGCTTAAATGGCATGGATATAAGGGATTTAGAGGCTATATTATCTACCGATACCATTGGAATTTTAAGAGCTCATTTAAAACCTATATTTGACTTAAAAGATTATGCTAATGAAGTGGGTTATACTTCTTTTAGTAGTTTTATAACTCAAGATAGTAATGATAAAAAAACAAGTTTTTGTAGAGCTAGTTTGAAATTAACTTACCCACAAATGCCAGATGATATGAGAGAAAATTATGCAAGAGGCACTTTAAAAGGAATTATATTTGATGGGGGAGAGCATGAAGTACAAATTTCATATAGTGCTCAATTTAGCGATGATAAAAAACAAGTTTTTGTAGAACTTTTGGATTATTAGTTTATTTTGGCAATGAAATTTTATTTTATTGCCAAGCAAAATTTATACTCAATTAATTTCAAGTCTTTTTTTGTTACAATTTCTTAAAAATTTTTATAAGTAAAAATTCTAAGGAAAATTATGGTAGAAGTAAAAAATCTCACTATGCGTTTTGCAAACCAACTTTTATTTGAAGATGTAAATTTAAAATTAAACCGTGGTGAAAGATATGGACTTATAGGTGCAAATGGCGCAGGAAAATCAACCTTTTTAAAAATTCTCTCAGGTGAAATAGAATCAAGCAGTGGAGAAATTTGCATAGATCCAAATTTAAAAATCGCAGTGTTAGGACAAGATCAATTTGCTTTTGAAAACTACACTATCAAAGATGCGGTAATGTGTGCAAATAAAAGATTATATGATGCACTAAAAGAAAAAGAAAAACTTTATATGAGTGAAGAATTTACTGATGAAATCAATGATAGATTAAGCGAGCTTGAAATCATAACAGCAGAAGAAGATCCAAACTATGATTGCGAACTTAGATGTGAAAAAATTCTTAGCTCTTTAAATATTAAAGATTTTAATGCTCTCATGAGTACTTTACAAAGTGCGGATAAATTTAAAGTTTTATTAGCTCAAGTATTATTTTTAGGTGCTGATGTATTATTTTTAGATGAACCTACAAACAACCTTGACTTAGAAGCTATTTCTTGGCTTGAAAATGAACTTTTAAGACATGAGGGAACTTTAGTAGTAATTAGCCATGATAGACATTTTCTAAATAAAGTTTGTACAAGAATTTTAGATGTGGATTTTAAACAAATACGCGATTTTGCTGGAAATTATGATGATTGGTATATGGCTTCAACCTTGCTTGCTAAACAAGCTGAACTCAAACGCGATAAAACCTTAAAAGAAAGAGAAGAATTAGAAAATTTCATACGCCGTTTTAGTGCTAATGCTTCAAAAGCCAAACAAGCTACAAGTAGAGCTAAAGCTTTAGAAAAACTTGAGCTTGAAGAGATTAAAACTTCAAGTAGGCGTGATCCTAGTATAGTTTTTAGAACAAATAGAGAAATAGGAAATGAAGTTTTAGAATTAAAAGGTATTAGCAAAGCTTATGATAAAACTTTATTTGAGAATTTAGAATTAAAATTAGAAAAAGGTGATAAAATAGCCTTAATCGGAGCAAATGGTGTTGGAAAAAGCACTTTAGCCAAAATCATTGCATCAAAATTAGAACCTGATAGTGGCCACATCCACCTTGGTGCTACCATAGAAATGGGATATTTTTCACAAGATACGACAAATTTAATCAATGAAAATTTGAAACTTTATGAATGGTTAATGAGTGAAAAATTCAAAGATTTAGATGAAATTCGCAAATGTCTTGGTAGAATGCTCTTTAGCGGAAGTGATCAAGAAAAAATGGCTTCTAGCTTAAGTGGAGGTGAAAAACACCGCTTAATGCTTTCAAGATTAATGTTAGAACGCGGAAATTTCTTGCTTTTAGATGAACCGGATAATCATTTAGATCTTGAAAGTATCATTGCATTAGGTGAAGCCTTGTATAATTTCAAAGGTTGTGTGATATGCATAAGCCACGATAGAGAGCTAATTAGTGCTTTTGCCAATCGTATATGGTTTTTAGAAGATGGGAAATTAACAGACTTTAAAGGAAGTTATGACGAATTTTTAGGAGGTTTAGAATGAATTCGTTTAAGATAAAATATGCAGCTGGTTTTGGACATTTTACTCAAAATCACAGAGGTTTTGGCCCAACTATTTATGTAGAAGAAAGTATTGATTTTCAAAGTGAAAAAGATTATTTTGACTATGTTGAATTTTATGAAAAATTCAGCAAAGAAGATGATACTTATTTTCACATTTCATTTTTAGAAGATCGCCCTTTAACTTCTCAAGAATTAGAAAGTAGAAATGCTTATAGAAAACTAAGAGATGAGCGCTGTAACAAAGCTAGAGAAGAGTTTATCAAAAACAATGAAATAGAAGCTGAATACTACCCAACTCATGGTGATTAAGGAATGATTTTTGCTTGTTTTTTCCTTGTAATATTTTGAAAGGAGAAAACATGCAAGTTAACCATGATAATTTATCGGTTAAAGAGTATGGATATGGTCAAAGTAGTGCCTATAAAAGCACTCAAGGAGCTAATGAAGACTTTATGTCTTTACTTAGTCAAAACAATAGCGAAAATTTAAACGAGCAAAGTATAAAACTTGATGAGCTTTTTTCAAAAGCCATGAGTCAAGATCAATTTAGCACAGGAATTTTTAGCTCAAATATGTCAAATATTTATAATTATCGTTTTAGAGGACAAAACGAAACTCCTATGCAAGCTAATATAGAAGAAAAACAAGAGCCCCAAAAAGATATGGTAAAAGATCTTTTAAATTCTTTATGAAAAGAAGTAAGCAAACGCTTACTTCCAAACAAGTCCGCTAAATTCAAACTCTTTTGCAAATTTTTTAAATTCCTCTTCTTCTTTTGTATTAACACTTAAAATCAATTCAACATTTTCTTGAAATTTTTTTTCATATGAAATGTTATTTTTATTTAAAAAATGCTCAAATCTTGCATAAAGATAAAAAGGAATGTTTAAACTTAAAATATTTTTAGCTTCAAATTCTAAAAGCATTGCATTTAAAATAGCTTCATTTGTAGCTTCACTATAAGCTCTTACAAGACCACCTGTACCAAGTTTAATCCCTCCAAAATAACGCACCACAATCACTGCGCAATTAATAAGCAAAGCCCCTCTTAAGACATTCAAACAAGGCGTAGCAGAAGTTCCTTTTGGCTCACCATCATCGCTTTTATCTTCTATGATTTGATCAAATTCATTTAAATACCTATAAGCATATACAAAATGCACGGCTTTTAAATGCTCATTTCTTAGCTTTTGCATTAAAGTTTGAAAATCTTCAAAAGGACATAAAAAAGACAAAAAAGTTGATTTTTTGATTTCTATTTTTGCTTGATAAATTTGATCAATAGTTTTCATTTTTTCCTTAAATTAGTTATAATATTTAAATAAAATTATAATCAAAACAACTTATAAAAATTTAAGGATAAACTATGCTTCAAACTTGTATTTTTCCTGCAGCAGGTTATGGTACTAGATTTCTACCTGCTACAAAAACTCTACCTAAAGAAATGCTACCTATACTAACTAAGCCTTTAATTCATTATGGTGTAGATGAGGCTTTAGAAGCTGGTATGGAAACCATGGGCTTTGTTACAGGGCGTGGAAAAAGAGCTTTGGAGGATTATTTTGATATTTCTTATGAACTTGAACACCAAATCGCAGGTACTAAAAAAGAATATCTTTTAAGTGAAATAAGAACACTCATAGATCGCTGCACTTTTACTTTTACAAGGCAAAATGAAATGAAAGGCTTAGGAGATGCGGTTTTAAAAGCAAAGCCTTTAGTGCAAGATGAAGCTTTTGGAGTTATTTTAGCAGATGATTTATGTGTAAATGAAGATGGGGTAAATGTCTTAGCTCAAATGGTAAAAATTTATGAAAAATACCGCTGCTCTGTTATAGCTGTGATGGAAGTTGAAGCTGATCAAGTTTCAAACTATGGGGTTATAGCAGGAAATGCTGTGGAAGAGGATTTGATCATGGTAAATTCTATGGTAGAAAAACCTGATCCAAAAGATGCTCCAAGCAACTTAGCTATCATAGGAAGATACATTCTAACGCCTGATATTTTTGGTATTTTAGAAAATACTAAAGCAGGTAAAAACGGAGAAATTCAACTAACTGATGCATTACTTTCACAAGCAACTAATAATATGGTTTTAGCTTATAAATTTAAAGGAAAAAGGTTTGATTGTGGAAGCGTAGAAGGCTTTGTTGAGGCGACAAATTATTTTTATGAGAAAAGTAAAAATGCTAAATAATACTTTATTTTTTAAAACCCAAGATTTTAAAAAAATTACCGCTTATGCAAATAGAATGAATGATGAGTTAGAAAGTGGTGATATAGGGTATTATCACTTAGTAGATACAAGCTTTGATTTAATCAAAGAAAGTAAAGAATTTATCGCAGCTAAACCTCATATAGAAAATATCGTTTTAGTGGGCATGGGTGGATCAAGTTGTGGGGTTAAAGCTTTAAAAGAGCTTTTATTTGATCAAGTAGAAGAAAAAAAACTTTTCATCATAGATAATACTTCCTCACATACTTTTACCCAAACTATGCAAAAAATAAATCCCAAAAAAACACTTTTCATCATAGCAAGCAAATCAGGTACAACTATAGAAGTGATTTCTTTATTTAAACTCATCATTGCTCATTTTGATTTTAAAAATGAAAATTTACACAAAAATTTTGTGTTTATTACTGATTTTGAGTCAAAACTTCACAAACTAGGAGAAGAATTAAACATAAAATGCTTTTTTATACCTAAAAATGTCGGTGGTAGATTTAGTGTTTTATCTGCTATTGGTATTGTTCCTTTGAGCTTTTGTGGCTATGATACTAAAGCCTTATTAGAAGGTGCAAAAGCTTGTTATGTGGATTTTTTTGAGAAAAAATGTGATCAAATTTTGCAAAAGGCTTATCATTACTGCACACATAAAAGTGCACATATTAATGTGCTTTTTTCTTATGGGGATGCTTTTAAAGGTTTTAATGAATGGTATATTCAACTAATTGCTGAAAGTCTAGGTAAAAAACAAGGCTTTAAACGCATAGGTTTAACTCCTATTGCTTTAATTGGTGCTAGAGATCAGCATAGCTTTTTACAACTTATCATGGATGGACCCAAAGATAAAACTGTTACTTTTTTAAAAATCAAAGATAGTCAAAAATCTCCTAGTATCCCAAATATAAGCTTTAATCATTTACAAAATTGTGATTTTACTAATGAAGTTAATTTACATAATCTTTTAAACGCGCAATGCGATGCAACTATGCATGCATTAATTGCTGAAAATTTAAGTGTTGATGTAATAGAACTTGAGAAATTAGATGCTTATCACTGTGGGTATTTGATGTATTATTATGAGTTATTTACTTCTGCATGTGGCATTATGCTTGGAATTAACACTTATGATCAACCTGGCGTAGAGGTGGGAAAATTAATACTCAAAAATATATTAAGTAAATAAATTTGCTTTATTGTAAAAAAAGAGTATAATGAAAATATAATAATTATTAACATTAAAATTTATTAGATAATAATAATTATTATTTAAGAATTTTATGTTATAATTTTAAAAATAAAAAAAGGAGATAACATGTCAGTAACAAAACAATTATTACAATTACAAGCAGATGCTCATCATTTATGGGTTAAATTTCATAATTATCATTGGAATGTAAAAGGTTTACAGTTTTTTTCAATTCATGAATATACAGAAAAAGCTTATGAAGAAATGGCAGAACTTTTTGATGATTGCGCTGAAAGAGTTTTACAACTTGGAGAAAAAGCTATTACTTGCCAAAAAGTTTTAATGGAAAATGCAAAAAGCCCAAAACTAGAAAATGGTAAAGATTGCTTTACTCCTGTAGAAGTTTTAGAATTTATTAGAGAAGATTATAAATATCTTTTAGCTGAATTTAAAAAATTAAATGAAGAAGCTGAAAAAGCAAGCGATACTACAACTGCAGCATTTGCTCAAGAAAATATCGCAAAATATGAAAAAGTTCTTTGGATGCTTAATTCAACTATCCAAAATACTTGCTCTATGTAAGAATTTATAATGTTTTTTGACTTACAAAGCTTTATTGCTTTAAGTCAAAAAACAAATTTAACTTCCCAAGAGAAACTACTCTTATAAAATTCCGAGTTCGCTTAAGTACTATTTTATAATTATAGTTTATAGCAACTCAATGTATTTTTAAACAAAAATATATCATTGAAAAATTATCATCACAAAATATTATTTAGATAAGTATTCAGTTCAAGCTTTTATGTAGGAATTTTCACTAAAAAAGCTAAATACTAAAAATCATTTTTACAATATCTATAGTTTAATTTAAAATCTACAACATGAGTTTTAAAATTCTTAACCCATAAGGGCTAAGAATTTAATGTAGATCTTCATTAAGTTTTACAGCTTTTTTGTTTAAAGCTGCTATCATCACTCCACTTTGAGAGTCTTGTCTAAAATGCAAGCCATTTAGCCCTGCTAATTCTAAACCTTTGTATATATCTTTGTCAAATTTAAAATCAGGATTGATTTTTTGAAGTTCTTCTTTATTTTTTAAAGCAAATTTAGTCCCTTCTAAAACAGCAATGCCTGCATCAACGATACAATTATCCCCTAAAGGAATTCCCGTAACCGAATTTGCACCCAAAAGACAAGCTTTACCAATGCTAATAGCATTACCACTTGTACCACTTAAAACACCAAGTATAGAAGCACCGCCTCCTACATCGCTACCTTCGCCCACAACAGCTGATGAACTAATACGCCCTTCTACCATACAAGCTCCAGTTGTACCTGCATTAAAATTCACATAAGCAGCCCCTGGCATTATAGTAGTACCTGCAGCTAAAACCGCCCCCATTCTTACTTTAGAACTTTCTAAAATTCTAGTATTATCCTCAGGAATAACATGAGCTAAAAATCTTGGAAATTTATCTACATAATCAATCCTTGGATACCTTCCACTCATTTTTAAATCAATCTCATTTTCTCTTAAAAAGTCCAAATCAATAGGCTTATTATCACTCCATGCAACATTTGGTAAAATCCCAAAAGCACCTGTTAAATTTAAACTCCTCAAAGGTACTTTTTTATTTGAAAGTAAGTAAAGTTTTAAATACACACTTTCTAAGCTTTTTGGTGCTTCATCTTCAAAAATACAAACAAAAGAAAAAGCATTTTCTCTAAAATTTTCCTTTGCTGCTTTGATTGCTTCTATATTTTTATGACCTTGCTCTTGTAAAAATGGCGCAAAGCATTCAAGTGCAAAGTCCAAATCCTCTTTAATCAAAGTAGCCACAAACTCACTTTCATTAAAATCAACATCAACCCCTCTTCTAAAAAAAGCTTCAAACATAACAGCTGCAGCAGCATAATTTTGCTCAAAATTAATCACACCAAAATTAGCTTGAAGTTTTTTATTAGGATCAACTTGACTTAGATCAAGTCTTGCTATAGCAAAAGCTTTAGGCTTTTTATAATTAATCCTTTGTTCGATTTGCTTGATTAAATTTAAAAATTCTTCTTTACTTTCTATTGGCATATTTTCCTCCTTATTGCGAGCACGCGCTTTTGCCATTCATTATAGGTTGAATAGCTGAATTATCTACTTTACCTTCTTGATTAACCTTTTCTATAAATTCCCAAATTTTTTCAGCAGCTTGTAAATATCTTTTTGAACTTACACTCTCAGGCATATAAAAACTTACAGGCTTACCGCTATCTCCACCTTCTCTTACACTCATTTCGATAGGAATTTGAGCTAAAACTTCACACTTATAAGCTTTTGCCATTTCTTCTGTGGTGCCTTTACCAAAGATATCATATTCTTTACCATTATCAGGACATAAAAAGCCACTCATATTTTCTATAATACCTGCAACAGGAATGTGCAATTTTTCAAACATATCTAGCGCTCTTTTGCTATCATCTAAAGACACTACTTGAGGAGTACTTACACACACACCCGCACTCACTGGTACGCTTTGAGCTAGGGTAATTTGCGCATCACCTGTTCCTGGAGGCATATCAAGCAATAATACATCAAGTTCAGGCCAAAGCACATCAGCTAAAAGTTGTTCAATCGCTTTCATGATCATAGAGCCACGCCACATTAAACCCTTGCCTTCTTCTATCAACACACCCATACTCATCATATAAACCCCATGAGATAAAATAGGACGAATTTTTTGACCTACAATTTCAGGTTTGCTTTTACTCTCACCTAGCATTCTTGGTATATTTGGTCCATAAATATCTGCGTCCAAAAGCCCTACCCTTTTACCCATTTTAGCCAAAGAAATCGCTAAATTTAAAGTTGTAGTACTTTTACCTACCCCACCTTTTCCACTTGAAATCATAAGAAAATTTTTAATTTGCGGAGCGATATTTTTACCACTTCTTGAATTGCTTTTTTCTTCAGGAATTTTTGGCTGTATGATTTCTAAATTAAGCTCTAAATTTAAATCTTTTAAAACATTTGCAATGTTTAGTCTAAGTTCTTGTGCAATTTGAGCATTAGCCGAAACGATTTCGACTACAATATGAGCTTGTTTTTCATTCAAATCAATCTTTTTTACAAAACCAAAACTTACTATATCTTTTTTAAATCCCGGATATATAACTTGTTTTAGTCTTTCTTCGATTTTTTCCTTCAATTTTTCTCCTTGTTGTTTAAAATGATTAATTCTACTAACTTAAATATAAATTTTGGCTTTTATGGTGTATAATATCGTAACATTAATAAAAAATTAAGGTGTAACAAATGTTAGATATTTCCTTGATTATGCTATCAGCAGGGGAGTCATCAAGATTTAATGCTCCAGTAAAAAAGCAGTTTTTAAGACTAGGTGAACATCCTTTATGGCTTTATGCAACTAAAAATTTAAGTTCTTTTTACCCTTTTAAACAAGTAATTGTTACTTCTGGTAATATTTCTTATATGAAAAGATTTGCACCTGAGTATCATTTTGTTAAAGGCGGTAATACAAGAGCACAATCATTACTTAATGCTTTAAATTTAGTACAAAGTGAATATGTTTTAGTTAGCGATGTTGCAAGGGTTTTGATCTCTAAAAACCTTTTTAATAATATTATAGAAAATTACGATAAAGCAGATTGTATTACACCTGTTTTAAAAGTAAGCGATACAGCAATTTATGCTCAAGAAGTTATCGACAGAGATAAAATAAAACTCATACAAACCCCTCAACTTTCGCGCACAAGTATGCTCAAAAAAGCTTTAGAGCAAAATGCAAATTTTACCGATGATAGCACAGCAATACAAGCTATTGGTGGTAAGATTTGGTATGTACAAGGTGATGAGTTAGCTAAAAAAATTACCTTTAAAGAAGATTTAAAAAGCTTAAATTTACCAAAACCATCTTGGGAAATTTTTAATGGAAATGGCTTTGATGTGCATGAATTTGGAGAGCAAAGAGCCTTACTTTTAGGCGGAGTAAAGGTACATGAAAACATGGGCTTGAAAGCTCATTCTGATGGAGATGTGCTAACTCATGCACTAATTGATGCGCTTTTAGGTGCAGCAGGACTTGGAGATATTGGAGAACTTTTTCCAGATAATGATATACAATATAAAAACGCAGATTCTATGCTTTTATTGCAAAATGCTTATACTTTGGTGCAAAATTATGGATTTGAGCTTGTGAACGCTGATATTACAATCATTGCACAAACGCCCAAGATGAAAGATTTTAAAGAAGATATTGCTTTTAATATAGCCAAAATATTAAAAGTAACACCAAATAAAATCAATATCAAAGCCACCACCACAGAGCATTTAGGTTTTGTAGGAAGAAAAGAAGGAATTGCTGTTTTAGTAAGTGCGAATTTAAAATATTTTGATTGGATGAAATTATGAAAGTTTTAATAGTAGAAAATGAATTTTATTTAGCCCAAAGCATAGGTTCAAAACTTAATTCTATAGGTTATGATTGTGATATTATTGCAAATGTTAATGAGCTTGCTCATCATGATTATGAAATCATTTTGCTTTCTACTAGTATGGCTAATTTTGAACATATTGTAGAAATTTTTAAGCATAAAATTATTATTTTACTCATATCTTATATAAGCTCAGATACAGTTTTAGCGCCACTAAAAGCCGGTGCGAGTGATTATATACAAAAGCCTTTTATGATAGAAGAATTAACGCGAAAAATCAAACATTTTCAAGAATTTAAGAAAATAAATATTTTAAATCATACTTATCAGTCTTATTTAAAACATAAATTTGAGACAGCTAAATTACCAACTTTTGATTATAAAAAATTCAAATTGCCTTTGATTTTAAAAACTAATAATCAAAATTTTGCAGATCATTTTGTATTTAACTATACCAATGAGCATAATGTCGCAAATATTTACATAGATCTTTCACATCAACAAAATTTAGATAAAATCTTTAAAGATAATTGTTTATACTATCTTGTAAATTTCCAAACTCTAAAATCATCAGACAAAGAAAAAGTGTTAAACCTTGCTTTAAAAAAAGCTGTTATTATACATACAAGTACAAATGTTGAACATAGTGATTTTCAAATTTTAGAACTGGGTGAGGATGAGAAAAACTTCGAAAGTAATGGAATTTTAACTATTGATGATTATGTTAAACATATTATCATTAGTTATCAAAATGTCTTTCCTGATACAGATTTGTCAAAAAAATTAGGAATTTCTAGAAAATCTTTATGGGAAAAAAGGAAAAAATATGGCATTACAAAGAAAAAATAGTATTACAATCTCAGAAGAAGAATACGAAGTTTTATGTTTTATCAAAGAAGGAGTTTTTGGTTCTTTTACAAAATTAATGAATCAAAAAGAAAGAGATGAAGTTATAGCCACAGGAATGATACATAAACAAAAAATTCCTTATACTCTTACCTTTGCACCTGCAAGTACAAAAGAAAATAATACTGCTTTAGAAAATGCAAAAGTTGGCGATAAAATAGACTTTATTTGCAATGATAAACCCATAGGACATATCATTTTAGAAAGCAAATTTGAAAATGATAAAAATAGCAATGATATTTTTAGACCTAATGCTTGCTTGATCCAAGATTTTGGAAAAATTTGTATAAGTGGCGAATTTGAAATTTATCACAATAATATCAAAGCCATTAAAGAAGATTTTGAAAAAATCAAAAAAAGATTAAATCCTTCTAATATCACAGCCATTGTTTCAAGTTTTGATCCTTTTCATAGAGCACATGAGAGAATTTTAAGATGGGCTATAGAACAATCTGATTTAGTGATTATTTTCCTTATAGAATCCTATGAAAACAACGGATTGAGCTTAAAACTCAAAAAGCGTTGTTTTGATGTTTTTGCGCAAAATTACTTACCATCTTCTAGGGTTTTACTTATACCTTTACATAATATCAAAATTTTTGCCTCGCATTTAAACCCTGTGCTTGAGTGTGCTTTGGCTAAAAGTTTTGATTGCAATAAACTTTTTGTAGGACAAAATCATGCAGGACTTGGGATGTATTTTAATCAAAACAGAACCTTTACCGTGCTTGATGATTTTGCAAAAGATTATAATATAGAAGTTACCATACTTCCTGAATTTGTATTTTGTGATGAATGTAAAATGGTAGTAAGTACCAAATCATGTCCCCATGGAGCTCATCATCATATGAAATACCATGGTGATTCTTTAAAAAATTTACTTAGACTTGGTATCATTCCACCAGCAGTTTTTATAAGAAGAGAAATTTCAGCTTTGATTTTATCTGAGCTTTTCCCAAATCGCTTTCATAATAAACAAAATATCTATAGTAATCTTTTCCCTACACATGGTATTTTAGAGTATCGAAGCGATAAAGAATTTTATGAGCAACTTATAAAACTTCATCAAATGTCATATATGGTGTAATCATGCAAAAATTATTTTTAACTTTTTTTTATTCAGGTAGTGTTAATAAAGCTCCAGGAACCTTTGGTACAATAGCAGCGCTAATCCCTGCTTTTTTTATTTTAAGGTATTTGGGTATAGGAACTTTGATCTTACTTGCAATTTTACTTTTTTTAATCTCTATAAAAATCATCGATCAATATGAAAAACAAACAGGCATACACGATGATAAGCATATTGTAATAGATGAAGTTGTTGGGGTATTTTTAGCCTTGGCAATTTGCGGACAGAGTGTTTTTACTTTTTTGCTTTCTTTTGTTTTATTTAGATTTTTTGATATCACAAAACCTTCTATCATAGGTAAAATTGACAAAAAAACAAAAGGTGGTTTGGGTGTAATGCTAGATGATGTTTTAGCAGGAATTTTCGCAGGATTATTTAGTGCAGTAATTTATGGAATTTTACTTAAATTTGATCTTTTATGGTTTGATATAAGCATTATGGAGATATTTTTAAACTAATAAAATACAATTGAAATATATCTTTTATTAAAAGATATATTTCTTATAAAAATTTTAGAATTTAGATATTAAACATTATCTTTAACCTGTAATTTCAATAGTAATCTGTATATCAAATATGCCACAAATAAATAAGCTAATATCTTTGGCAACAGATATACAAAGTATTCTAATGCTCCCACAAAAGAAAATCTATCCCAATCGGTTCCAAATCCATATTCGAGATAATAAGAAGGTCTATAATCATCTCTTCCTATAATCGCTTCTAAGTTGTAACCATCAGGATCATCACCAAAATAAAATATATTAGCCACACTTTGTATAAGATTTATAACACCACAAATAAAAGCACTATCAAATCCCATAGAATAGGTTCCTATATTTTCATCGGTAGTCATTCTATCTATTATATTATTCATAAGATTATCATAGCCTTGTATGGATTGTTGATACTTTTCTTGATACCTCTGTTCTTTAGCATCATAATTATTAGAACTAAAAACAACACTTATTAAAATGCATAATATTATAATTTTTTTCATTGACCAACTCCTAACATTAAATTTTCTTGATAACTAAATTGAGCAATAGAATTTTTTATTTCCATTAAGTTTTCTTGTGTTTCTTCTGTAAGAAATTTATAAATATCATCTTTAAAATTTTCCAAACAATTAAATCTAAAATTATTAAATTTCTTATCTTCTATATTTATTAGCGTAATACAAATTTCATTATTTTCAAGATATTTTATCTTCACTTCTTTTGTATTGATCGTGTCAAAAATTCTCTTTCTACCATTACTGATAATTTTCTTTATCATATTATTACCTCTTTAATTTATCCTATAGGATATATTTAAAAAAATTATATCTTTGTAAAGTTTAATTTCATATTAATCCTATAGGATAAAAAATGGAAGAGGACTTTAGCAATTCTAGCGAAGAAGAAATTTTAAATTTTTATAAAAAAGTATCATCAAATATAAGAAATTTTAGAGAGAAAAAAGGAATTTCTCAGCTTGAGTTAGCCTTAGATATAGGTATAAAATCCGTTGCATTTTATTCAAATTGTGAGTGCAATCGATATGGTAAACATTTTAATTTAGAGCACTTATATAAAATTTCTAAAAGTTTAGAAATTCCACTAAAAGATTTATTAGAATAAACACTACAACGCCAAAGGGGTGCAACCCTTTAGCTTTTTTATTTAATAAATCCGCTTGCAAGAACCAAATCTTTATCGTAAAATACTGCCATTTGCCCGCTAGCAAGTCCATAAACAGGCTCTTGTAAGATGATTTTTGCACTTTTATCTTCATTAATCAAAACTTTACATGGGGTCGATCTTGATCTATAGCGTATTTTTACTTCACAATCTAGCTCTTTAGCATCAACAAATAAATTAATATTATCAAGATTAAATTCACTTATCTTAAGTTCTTCTTTTTTACCTACTATGATTTCATTTTTTTTAGGATCAATTTTTAACACAAAATGTGGCTCATGAGCCCCGCGTACCTCAAAACCTCTTCTTTTACCTATGGTATAGTGCATATAACCTTCGTGTTTTCCTACTTCTTTACCACTACTATCTCTTACAATACCTGGAATTTTAGTATCCATAAACTGATCTAAAACTTGCACATAAGTATCTTCCACAAAACAAATTTCAGAACTTTCCTTTTGTGTTGCAAAAGATTTTAAAACATCAATTGTAGAAGCAAATTTTTTCACATCTTCTTTTCTCATCTCTCCAAGAGGGAAAATCAAATATTCCAAAGCCTCTTTCTCTGCATTTGCTAAAAAATAGCTTTGATCCTTACTCTCATCAACTGCAATTTTAATCAAACCATTTTCTATCCTTGCATAATGACCTGTGGCTAATTTCTCACAACCCAAACTCTTAGCAAATTCTAAAAGCTTGCCAAGCTTAATAAAGCGATTACACAAAGCACAAGGATTTGGCGTCTTTCCTTCTTTGTAGGTATTAACAAAAGGCATATAAACTTGATTTTTAAAATCTTCTTGTAAGTCTAAAATATGATATTTGATGTCTAAAAATTTAGCAACTTTTTCAACTTTTTGTATATTTTCTTCATGATAATTAGCTTTTCCATGAAGCTTCATATAACAACCTATAATCTCATGTCCTGCTTGCTTTAACTTATAAGCAGTTACAGTGCTATCTACACCCCCACTCATTGCAACAAGAATTTTCATCTTTTTCCTTTATCATTCTTATAATTTCATCTAAATCATCACTTATACTATACTTTAACTCATCATTTTTAGATATAGTTCCAAGTTCTAGTAAAGAAGTTTTGATAAATTCATCAAGAGGTTGCCAAAATTTTTGCCCAACTAAAATAATAGGAACATCTTTTTTAAAACTAAGTTGCTTAAGAGTAAGAATTTCAAAAAATTCATCTAATGTTCCAAAGCCGCCTGGGAAAATCACAAAAGCTAGACTCTTTTGGATAAGAGCCATTTTGCGAATGGCTAAGCTCTTAAAAGTGATATTATACTCTAAAAAGTCATTTGCTTTTTGCTCAAATGGTAAATGTATATTAAATCCAAAAGATTTCAAGTGCGAAGCTTGACTTTGCATAGCCCCGTAATTTGCAGCTTGCATAATACCACCGCCACCGCCACTGATGATGCTATAACCCTCATCAGCTAACTTTTGAGCTAATTTTGAAGTCAAAATACAATACTCATTGTCTTCTTTTAATCTTGCAGAACCAAAAAAAGTTATAGCATTTTTTAGGTTTGGCATGTTAGCAAATTTTTCTAAATCTTGGATTATTTTTTCATTCATTTTATAACCTTTAGTTAAAATAAATTCCATTCTAGCTAAATTTTTATAATAATCTTTTATGTAATTTTTAAATAATTTTCTTTTGCAAACTGCATTAAATTAGATTTTTTTAAATTTCTAAACTTTCAAATTCACACTTTTATATATTATACACACTTAATTATGAAAAGATTTTAGTAAATTCGTTATTATTTAAATCTTTACATCTATTTTAACACCAAAAAGAATTTTCAACTCATCGCTTATACTAAATTTACCTTCTAATAGTTTTTTTACAAGCTCGTTTCTTGTGCTATCATCTTTGTAAGTTTCTTTGTTTTTACTTTCTGCTTGTATAGGTTTAAAAGTTTCTTTGTTTTCTTGTATGCTAGTATCATTATTATCATTAAGTAACATTTTATCGCCCATAGCTATTTCAAATTCTTTTACAAACTCATCGTGTCTTTGTTTAAAATCAAGATATTTAGTTTTAAATTCCTCTAGAGTTAAATCTTCTTGCATAAGATTATTAAATTCTTTTCTAAAATTAGATGCTTTTTTAGTAATATCAGATCCAAGATTAAACATTTGAGAGTAAGAGGAAAAGTTCATCAATTTAATATCTTCATCTTTTATATCCCAACTATTATAATCTTTACCAAGATTTTTAAGTGAAGATTTTTCTATTTTATTTGGATCTTTTAAAGCATTTGACTTCATAAAGTTATTAAATTTTTTCATATCTTTTTTGCTAATACTTTTATCAAGTCCGAATATTTTAGAATTAAATTCAAATTTTTCCCGCGATAAATAGAATTTTCAGTCATTGTATTATTTGAAAATTTTTCATCTTCTTTCTTATTATTTAAATTTAAGATAGTGTGATGATGATTTAAATTGAAATTTATACCGTTTATCATTAACTTATCCTTTTTATTTTATAGAATAACCACCAAGAGCTAATTCCATATCATTCTTATATTTTGAACTTATTTCTTTAATTACTTTGTAATTGTTTAAAACAGTGCTCGATTTTACTCTATACCAACTACCTAATTGTTCGTTAATAACAGCTACACCATAGGAGAAATATACAAATCTTTTTCCTAAATTAGAAACACCAATATTTCTTTTTACAGTATATCCAATAAAATTGTGATAAGGATCATTTCCTACTATACTCATAGTTTCCAAAAGTCTTTGTTGATTTGTGTATGTATGTTTTCCATTAACTAAGCAATTTGTGGTATCTATACCGCACATTCCACCAAATCGGACAAGCCCTTCTCTATTCCAATAATATTGATCTCCGTTACTATCTTGAAATAAGGTTAATTCTGAAGTCCAACTAGGCTTAGCAAAAGCTAAAAGCTCATTATTCCTAACTAGCTTAAAGCTAGTTTGATACCCACCCTTAACTTGTTTCATTTCATCTACATTTAGAACTTTTACGCCTTGAGAATTATCACTTAAAGCACCATTACTAACTTTAGCTAAAAAATCCCCAGCAAAAGCAAAACTTACTAACAAAGAACCTAAAATTAAAGAACTTGCTAATTTTTTAAACATAATTTCTCTTTAATGTGATTTAAATTGTTGCATTTTCAAACTTTAATATCTATACTTTTTGGTGCAGAATTTAAAGAAAGAACTTTGTTAAATTCTCCTGCATCATCACTAAATTTCATACCAAAAAGAAGTTCTAATTCTTTACTTGTGCTAAATTTGCCTTCTAATAGTTTTTTTACAAGTTCGTTTCTTATATTATCATCTTTGTAAGTTTCTTTGTTTTTACTTTCTGCTTGTATAGGTTTAAAGGGTTTTTCTTTGTCTTCTTTTTGATTGTTTTTATTAGCTAAGAACCTATCTATATCTTCTTGAGTAAGTGACTTACCAAGTTCATTAAAAAATTGTTTTTCTCTTTGTGCCCTTTCAGCACCCCATATTTTCTCAAATTCATTCATACTTGTAAGAGTTTTTAAAAGATCAACTTTTCGTTTATGAAGTGCGGACAAATCTACGCCTTCTGTAAGATAGTCTGTGCCAAATTTATTAAGTATTTTTATTTCATCCTTGCTTAGTTTATCTTCCATATATCTTTTATATAAAGAGTTTTCTACTTCTTTTACATCAGAAGATCCATTATACCCTTGTTCTTCTTTGGTTTTTTCAGAGAAATTAAATTTTTTTATCACGGAATTAAAATAATTATCATCGTTTTTAAGCACAGATTTTTTATTGTTCGTGTTATTGCTTAGATAATTAATATTTGTATATTGAGTATCAAAATTTACCATAGAAAACCCTTTTTTTATGATATTTTATTAAAATAATCTTGGATTCCAACCACCCATGGCATCTTGTATAGAATTTTGATATTTATAAGCAATTTCTCTCATGATTGTATTATTATTTAACATAGGACTAGAATTATATTGATATATTTGTCCATTCTTTACATTATAAACACCGACTCCATAAGTAAATAAAACATAAGGCTGTCCTAAATTTGAGTATTTTATTTGTCTTTTTACCTTATATACAGGACGATATTCAGCAGGAGAATTAGCACTCGCTTGCAACCAAGAAATTAATCTATCTCTACTAGGGTTTGAGCATTTTTCATCTCCTGCACCACATAGACCCTTGTTAAGATTGCTAAGTTCGTATTCTGAAAAATCTGCAATTGCATAAACTTCTGAAATTAAATTTGGACGATCTTTAAAAAATTTAAAACCGACTAAATACCCACCCTTAACTTGTTTCATTTCATCTACATTTAGAACTTTTACGCCTTGAGAATTATCACTTAAAGCACTATTACTAACTTTAGCTAAAAAATCCCCAGCAAAAGCAGAACTTACCAACAAAGAACCTAAAATCAAAGAACTTGCTAACTTCTTTAACATAACTTCCTTTTTTAGCTATTTTTACTCTTTTTTAAAGAATATCACAAATTACATATTAAAATCAATTTGTTATTTGAAACATTTATTGTTTTAATGGAAAAAATCTAAAAATATTTAGAAAGGTAACAATGAAAAAGATTTTCTTAACATTTATGGTTTTACTTAGTTGTATTTTTGCTAGTGATGAACTAAGTATAGACAGTTTATTTAAAAAGCAAATAGGCTTAAGAAGTATCACAAGCTTTTCTTTGCTTAGTACAGGAAATGCAAATTCTTATGCACTTTATCCCAACATCATTGTAGGTAGAGATCCTACAATTTGGAATGATACAAAGCAAGTGTTTTTAACTCAAACTTTCATTTATACCCTAACACCCAAGTTCGATATACTTGTGTCAGGGAGCGGAAGTTATGCAAGAGCTGAATATACAAACTTTTTTACAAATGAGTATTCTAGTAAAAACAGAATATGTCTTGATGTTTATGGCTAGGTTTTATTTATACAGGAGATAGCATTGCAGATTTAATTCCACAAATTACCTTTCAAACTGCAGTCATTCAAAGAGAAAAAGCAATCAATCAAACCAAAAACTTTTATCTAAAATCACAAAGTCTACAAGCTAGTTTAAGGGGATATAGCGACCCTGTTGTATATAGCATTTATATCGGTTTTGGTTATAATTAATCAAGAAAATTTAAAACCCTTAAAATAGAGTATGGAAATAGTATTTATGTGGGTGGGGATTTATCTATCATACTAAGTCCTAAGATTACTTTGGATTTAGGAGCAGAGCAAAGATTTCAAACCGAGCAAAAAATCAATGGCTATCAAAATTCTGAAGTGCGTTCTATTCCAACTTTAAGTTTAGGCTCTACTTATAGCATTAATTCAGATACCGCAGTTTCTGTTAATGCTAGTTTTGGGGGAAGTTCTGCTTCGCCTGATAGTATATTTGGGATAAGCTTATGGAGAAAATTTTAAAAATTTTATTATTTTTATCCATTCTTTCTTTGAATGCAAAAGCAGAATGGGTAGTCAAGTCTTATCAAGAAATTAAAAACGAAAGAGTAATAAGACAAACTTACGAGCAATCTTGCGGGGCTTCATCTTTGGCAACTTTAATCAATATACTTGATGATAAAAAGTTTGATGAGCTTAAACTTTTACAAACCATGAGCGGACAAAAGCTTTATACGGATATGGTAAGCTTTGCAGATTTAAACGATGCAGTTAAAAAGCTAGGTTATGAAAGCAATTCCTATCAAATCAATAGAGAAAGCTTAGACAAGCTTGTAAATATTCCAATGCTTGTAAAAATTGAAGATAACCCACGCTTCCCACATTTTGTGGTAATTATTAATCACAAGGGGAATTATTTACAAGTGCTTGATCCAAGCCATGGAGAATACATAAGCTCTAAAAGTCAATTTTTTAGCATTTGGGATAGATATACTATGCTTTAATTGTTGCTCCTAAAAAAGAGTTAAAACCTTTCAAGCTAAACACTCCAAAATCTTTACATTTTGATTTTAAGCCTTTTAGCTTATATTGATTTTTATTGTTTTTTGATTAGAGAACTAATTTTTCATCTTAATTGCTCTAATCTTTCTTTTTTAGAGCCGATCTCAGTAATTTGTACTCCAAAATTTCCATCTACAATAACTACTTCCCCATAGGCAATCTTTTTATCACCTATTAAAATTTCTAAAGGATCATTAGCTAATTGATCAAGCTCGATAACTGAACCTATGTCCATAGTTAAAACATCCTTTAAAAGCATTTTTTTACTACCAATACGCACTCTTATAGGCAAACGCACATCCATAATCAAGCCGATATTTCTTAACTCTTCAACGCTTGCTAAGGTTTTATGGTCTTGAGTATGCTCTTCATGAGTTGTAACAATTTCTTCTAAATCAGTTTTAGTTAAAACTTTATAAATTTTCTCATCAAATACTAAGGAAATTTTCTCTTCTAAATCAGCTATTTTTACATTATATAAATATATTTTATGAAAGCCGCCAAGTTCTAGACTATCTGCAACAAATTCACAATTTTCTAAACTAAATTCCATTTTTGGAATTTCTTTTTGTGCACCTAAGGTTGTAGAAAATGCTGAAATGATATTTTGTATAGCTTCTTTAGCCGCGTCCATTTCATCTTCATTTAGCTCACTATTTTTAGAGATTTCTTCTTCTCCCATCATCCACTCACCAATTGCACTCATTAAAACCGCACTTGCTAAGATTTTGATTTTCATCTCATTATTGACACTAAAAGTAGCACTAACTAATGGCGGAGTCATAGAATCTTGAGAATTTACATCATACTCATAATACTCGCTAAATTCAGCACTTTTCCCTGTTAAGCCTTCTATTGTGCTTATGCACTCGTTGACAAATATGCCTAAAAAATCATTGATCATCTTCTTCCTCTTCTAATTCTTCATTTTCATCATAAGAATTTGCCTTTGCTCTTCTTTCATCTTCATATTTTTCAAGCATTTCTTTAATCTCATCTTTATCAGTTTTAATAAGTTCTAAGATTTTAATCGACTTTCTAAATCTATGAAGTCCTACTTGAGCTAAAAATACTTCTTTTTTATCTATGGCTACTATAGCTTTATCATCTGCACTTCTATCAAGTTTTAAAATATCTCCTTGTTTTAAATCTAAAAATTCATTTACATTGATAAAAGTTTTACCAAGCATAGCTTCATAAATCACTTCAGCACGACCGATCAAAGTTTTAAGTTCTTTGTTTCTTGACTTTTTAGCCGAAGTTTCACCCATCATAATATCACGATTTGCTAAACGGCTCAAAATACTTTCCAAATGCACAACTGGATAGCATATATTTACCATACCACTTGAATTTCCTATGATAATCTCCATTACCACCATGATAACAATCTCATTTTGAGAAACAATTTGCACAACATTTGGACTTGATTCTTTTGCTTCAACACTTGGATAAATTTCCGTAACATTCATCCAACTTTCTTTAAGCCTTTGCATAATAATACGCAAAATAGAATCAAGCAAGTTAAGTTCTATTTCTGTAAGCTCTCTTAAGGTGTCAAAACTTTCACCTTGACCACCTAAAAGTCTGTCTATCATAGGGAAAGCAATACTTGGATTGATCTCTAAAACACAATTTCCATCTAAAGGCTTAATAGAAAAAACATTAAAGCTTGTCGGTGAAGGTAAAGACATCAAAAATTCACCATAAGTCATTTGATCAACTGAGTGTAGTTTAATCTCAACTATACTTCTCATCATAGATGAAATTTGCGAAGCAAGATTTCTAGCTAATTTATCATGAATTCCTTTAATAGAACGAAGTTGTTCTTTTGAAACCCTATTTGGACGCTTAAAATCATATACTACAATATCTCTTTTATCTTCTATTTCTTCTAATTTTGAAGAAGCAGCACTATCATCGCTATCATCATCAACGACTTCTAAAAGAGCATCAATTTCTTCTTGGGAAAGTATTTCAGCCATTAAACTAGCCTTTCTCTAATCTTCTTAAGCAAACGCTTATGAATTTGTGAAATTCTTGACTCGCTAATCTCTAAAATCTCTGCAATTTCTTTTAAATTTAATTCTTCATAATAATAAAGCTGTATCACAAGCCTTTCTCTTTCTTTAAATTCTTCCAAAACCGCGTTGATTTTTTCTATTAATTCTTCTTTTTCTATTTGTTCTATAATATTACTATCATTAAAACAATTTAGCTGTTCATCCAAAGGCATAACAAGCGATATAGCATGAGCTGCTCTTGCTTCTTTTACCTTTTCTACTTCTAAATTTAATCTTTGTGCTAAATACTCATCATCAGGTTCTTTTTCATTTTCTTGATAAAACTCATCTATAATAGCGTCAATATCTTTGATGATTTTTCTATTGCTTCTACTCATTACATCAAGGCTTCTTAGATAATCAAGCATAGCTCCATTTACTCTTTTTCTTGCAAAACCCCAAAAATTGTCATTTTGTTCTTTATCATAGCGGCGCGAGAGTTTAATCATCTCTTCTACGCCAATACTAATTAAATCATTTACATCAATACTTGCAGGCAAACGCTCTTTAAGTCTAAAAGCCATAGCTCTTAATGCGGGCATATAAGAGATGACTAAGTCGTCTTGTTCTTTTTTTAGCGTAGAAGCATAAGCATTATGCGGCTGCATGTTTTACTTTTCTTTTTGAAGAGCTATCAAGTTTTTTAAGGTCTTCACGCTCTTCTTGAAGTTTTTCAAGCAAGTAATCCATTTTCTTTTCTCTTGCAGCTAATTCTGCTATAAAGCTATTATTTTCATTTTCATATTTTTCTTTATTAAAGCTTCTACCACTAATTTTATTTGCATCTACAAAAATCATAATTACTATATGGATTAACACATAAAATACAAAAGTAATCAAACAAGTATATACAACTATCTCTACTGCATCTTCTATATTAACTATGGTGAACATTAATCCTATAAAAAAACCGCAAACAGTAAAAAAAGCAACAAAATTTTCTGGTCTCATCTTTTTCCTTCAATCTAAAAACGATCCAAAAGCTTTTTGAAAAAACTCATAATGCTTTTATCTCCCACATTATTAAGCACTTTTTGTTCCAACCTATACAAAAGCTTAGAAGCTATGGCTTTTAACTCATCACTTGCATTTGTATCATCATCACTAAATAAAGTTCTTTTTTTAATACTAGAACTAATATCTTTACTTTGACCTAAAAATCCTAAAAATTCTAAATTTAAATTATGCTTAATGTTAATATCTGCTACTTTTTTAATATTATCAAAAATTCTTAAAGCCTCATTTTCATTTCTAACTACATTAAATACCATTAATAAATTCTCTTTAGTCTTTGAAGTAGTTTTTATAGTAGCATAAGCATCGGTAATCGCGGCAGGATCAGGTACAGTTATGACAATAACCTCATCAGACATTTCTAAGAAATTCCCTATATTGCCACCAATACCTGCTCCTGTATCAATGATTAAAAAGTCTAAATCATCTAAAATACTTGTTTGATTTAAAAATCTCTCATAAATATTTTTATCATTGTATTTTAAAATTTCATCGCCACTCTCACCTGGGATAAGCCATAAATTTGGCTTGACTTCTATTAGAATATCTTCTAGTGAGCATTCACCTTTTAAAACATGTAAAAGGTTTTTTTCTACACGCACATTTAAAATCACATCTAAATTTGCAAGCCCTATATCTGCATCAAAAAGCCCTACTTTATATCCATTTTTAGCTAGGATGTTGCCCAAATTTGCACTAAAAGTACTTTTTCCAACCCCACCTTTACCGCTAGTAACTGCGATAAAATGGGTATGTTTTACATTTGAGTTTTCATTTTTTACTAGATCTTTTAATTTTTCTGCTTGATTACTCATTTTCATCCCTTCTAAAACCTTCTAACACACAACGCACCAAAAAGTCGCTATTTGCTACTTCTATATCATCAGGCACTTCTTGACCTATGGAAAAAAAGCTCATCGGAGTGCTAGTTTCATAAAGCAAAGAAAACACATTTCCAAATACTTTTGTTTCATCAAATTTTGTAATGATTAAAGTGTCTATATTTAAAAATGAAAAATTATTATAAGTTTCTAATAAATCTTCATATTTTGTATTTGCTGAAAGCACTAAATTCACATCAATTTGCGCATTAGAATGCGATAAAAATTCTTTTGTTTTTTCAAGTTTTGCCTTATCATACTGTGAATTTCCGGTTGTATCTACTAAAATAACCTCACAAGTATTTAAACTTCTAATCGCATCATCTAAGTCATTTGGCTCTATACTATCAATAATAGGAAGTTTCATCATCTTAGCATATTGAAAAAGCTGCTCTACTGCGCCTATTCTATAAGTATCAAGAGTTATAATACCGGTTTTATAGCGTCTATCTCCATAAGCATAGCGAAAAGCAAGCTTTGCTAAAGTTGTAGTTTTACCTACTCCTGTTGGACCTACTAACATCATGATTTTTTGCTTTTTAATTTCACTTTCTAAACGACATGGAAGCATATTACGCAAAAGTGAGTAAAAATACCTTTGCACTGCTTCTTGATTTGCTTTCATAGTGCTTGGCATATTTTCAATAGTTGCTTTCATAATCGCTTCTAAATGCGCTTCTTGCATACCACTTGCTTTAGCTTGCTTATAAATACTTGCAAACTCAGGTGGTATAGCTAATTCTTTGCGTAAATCTGCCTTATCATCCCACATCATATCCACAAGCAAATTCATTTTATCATTAAGCTTGTTCATTTGTTTTTCAAAAGCTTCTATTTTTTTATCATAATTTGGATTTGGCATAGAAAAATCTTGATAGTTTGAAACCTTGCTAATTTCTGAACTAACTTGAGAAAGTTTGTTTTTTAAATTTAAAAAATTATCATCTTTTTTGCTTGTATTTAAATAAGGATTAATAGGTTTTTGCTTAGCTTTCGAAGAAAAATCAAGCACTACATCTTCTTCTTTTTTTTCATCTTCAAGTTTTGGAGCTTGAATTTTAGCCTCAGGAAAACTTGCTGTGTTTGGTTTTTTCTTTGGTGGCATAGGCAAATTATTTTGTTTTAAATGCTCTTCATAATCAGCTTCTTCAATCGCCACTATAACCTCATACAAAGGCTTTTGATTGATAGTTTTTGGACGAATTTGCTTATTAGTTACTATCAAAGCCTTATCGCCATAATCTTGCTTGACCTTAGGTATAATCTCATCTGTGCTTTCAACCGTAAAAGTATGAATCAATTGTCCCATATTTTTCCTTATCTTAACAAGCCCAAAGGCAAAGTTACGCTAATTCTATCATTTACCCCCACATGGGGCACTATGCAATACTCATCTTTACGCGCTTTTTTTGAAAAATACAACAAATCCAAATCAAGCGTTCTAGGAGCATTTTTAAAAGTTCTTTTTCTTTTGAATTTAAACTCATAAAAAAACAAAACTTTTAAAAGTGCTCTTGCATGCAAACTTGTGCTTACAACCATCACTGCATTAGTAAAGTCTTTTTGCTCTTCAAAGCCAAAAGCTTTATTAATCAAAAATGGCGATGTTTGCAATACTTGCAAGCGTTTATCTTGCATTAAAAGCCTAAATAAACCCCGAAAGCGTTTTTTTTCATCTTCTATATTGCTTCCAAGTCCTATAATGGCTATGTATTTTCCTTTTTTATCAGCCTTTGAATAAAAAGGAAAAAAACGAATTTTTTCTAACCTTCTAGCCCCTTTAATCAGCAAGTTATAACACCACTGCCTTTTCTTTATCAAGATAGACCATATCTTCTATCCTAATGCCAAGTTTATCTTTGATATAAATTCCAGGTTCAATGGTAAATACCATACCTTCTTTTAGCTCATAATCACTTCTTGGACTAATATTTGGCAACTCATGTATATCAAGCCCCACTCCATGCCCTAAGCTATGAATAAATTCTTTTTCAAAACCTGCGTTTTTAATCACTTCTCTTGCGATAAAATCAAGCTCACTTGATCTCATACCAACGCGTGCTTTTTCTATAGCTTGAAGTTGAGCTTGCTTAACCACTTCATAAATTTGCATAATTTCTTTATCTTTAAAATTTGGCTTATTTTTATCAAAAACTATACCATTCTCATCAAAACAAGCCGTTCTTGTGCGATCAGAACAATACCTTTGATAAACCACACCCGCATCAACTAATAACAAATCTCCATATTCTAAACATTTATCACTAGGTAAAGCATGTGCTTTAGCCGCATTTTCATTAATAGCTACAATAGGTGAAAAAGAAAGTTCTAAAGCACCTTTTTTTTGAAAAATTTCACATGCTTTAAAATGTAATTCTTTTTCGCTTTTTCCATGGCCTTCTTGGCTGATAAATTTAGCAAATTCTTCAAAACATTCTTTACCAAAATTTACAGCCTTTTGCAAAAGCTGTAATTCCTTGGCATTTTTTATAATGCGTTTGTTTTTACTTAAGTCTAATTTTTCTTCAAAAACGATATTTGCACTTTTACTAAGTTCTTTAAATTCAAAATAACTAAAGTCTTTTGGGTCAAAACACACCCTATCAATTCCTGCTTTTTCTAAAAGCTCTCTAGCACTAGCAAAAAGATCTTGTGCTAAAACCACCTTAGCATTTTTTATCATTTCGCTAGCTTCAAAGCTATATCTTGCATCAGTGATGAAAAAAGCTTTATCTTCAAGTTTTAAAAACAAAGCATTATCGCAAGAATAGCCACACTCATAAAAAAGTGCATTTTCGTTTTTTAAGATAAAATTCATTGATTTGCTTGTTGTGCTTTTGCTTGAGCTGCTTTATATGCATTGATTTGATCAAAAATTTGGAAAAGCCCCATTAGAGCCATATGATAACCAAAAGGACCAAAACCTACCACGCTACCTGCACAAACTGGTGCTATCATGCTTTTTTGTCTGAATTCTTCTCTTCTGTAAGTATTGCTAATATGCACTTCAATCACAGGCATATTAATCGCTGCGATCGCATCGCGGATTGCTATAGAAGTGTGTGCATAAGCAGCTGGATTAATAATCACTCCATCTACACTGCCTAAGCATTCTTGAATTTTATCAACTAACTCACCTTCAAAATTACTTTGAAAAAACTCAATCTCCACATTAGCTTGTTTTGCGGCTTGTTTCATTTGCTCGTGGATATCTTCCATTTTCATATTACCATAAATGTGAGTTTCTCTTACACCAAGCATATTAATGTTTGGTCCTTGTATCACCATAACTTTCATAATCTAACCTTTATTTAGTAAAATTTACTATATTATAACACTTTAAAGCTAAATTTTAGCTACAATTTACCTTTTTAAAGGATGGAAAATGTTTATAATAGCACCCAAAATCATCCTAACTTGTGATGATAAATTTAGTATTTTAGAAAAAAAAGCTATTCTTTTTGATGATAATATTTTAGAAATTGATAGCTTAGAAAATTTACAAAAATCCTATCCGAAAGCCAAGCTTATACCAACTCCAAAAGATACCTTACTTTTACCTGCTTTTATCAATCCACACACGCATTTAGAATTTAGTGCAAATAATGGAAATTTAGTCTTTGGAGACTTTTTAAAATGGCTTGATAGTGTTTTTAATAACCGCGAGCAATTAAACGAAAAAGCCAAAGAAAAATTAATCTCACAAAATATTCATAAAATGCTAAAAAGTGGCACTGCTACTATAGGAGAAATTTCAAGCTTTGGGGGCGATTTAAACCCTTGTGTAAATTCACAAGCTAGAGTGATATTTTTTAATGAAATTTTAGGTTCAAATGAAAATTTTATCCAAGCAAAAAAAGAGGAATTTTTAACTCGTTATGAAAAAAGCATGAGCTTTAAAACTTCTAAATTTATCCCTGCTATTTCAGTGCATGCACCCTACTCAACCCACCCAGAGCTTGCTAAATTTGCTATAAAACTTGCTAGAGAAAATGATCATTTACTAAGCACACATTTTCTTGAAAGTAATCATGAAAACAACTGGCTAAGATTTAAAAAAGGTGGTTTTAAAAAGAGCTTGGCTAAATTTAGCAAAAATCCTATGCCACTTTACACTCCGCAAAGCTTTTTAGAACTTTTTAAAGATCAAAGGACTTTATTTACACATTGCGTGTATTTTAAAGAATGGAATTTGCTAGATAAAAATCTGCACTCAATCACGCATTGTGCTTTTTCAAATAGGCTTTTGAGTAAAAATACTTTTAAATTAAAATCTGCTTTAAAAAATGGTATTAATATCCATCTAGGAACCGATGGCTTAAGTTCAAATACTTCTTTAAGCATGCTTGATGAAATGAGAGCAAATTTACTTATACATGATGATTTAGAGTTAGAAAATTTTGCCAAAATGTTACTTTTAATGGCAACAAATAAAGCCGCAAAAGCCTTAAATTTAAACCTAGGTCAAATTCAAAAAGGCAAAATAGCTGATTTTAGTCTTTTTGCTTTACCAAATAGTGCAAATTTAAAACAACTTCCTTTGCAATTTATCTTACAAAGCAAAGAAGTGTTAAAACTTTTTATAGAAGGAAAAGAAATAATATAAATATCTTAAACAAGAGTTTCTAATCAAAATTAAAATATTTCTGTTATACTTAAAAATTATAAGAATCTTTAATAAAATTTAAGAAAGTCATATGAAAAAATATTTAATAATATTTATTTTTATAACTCAAATTTTAGCTTTAAATGATTTTGAAGTTATTAATGTTCATAAAGCACACGATCTTAATATCACAGGAAAAAATATAAATGTAGGTATTATAGATTCTGCTTTTAATGCAAATCATCCTAGTTTGCAAGGACAAATCATAGAGCAACAATACTCAACAGTAAATAATAAACCTTATACTCCTGATCTAACAGTAGACACTCACGGATCACATGTAGCAGGAATTATACTTGGTAATTTTAAAAACATTAAAGAACCATATGGGATTGCTTACAATGCGAAAATGTATGGAATTCAAATTTTTGGCTATAACAATGGAAGTCAAAAAATAATTCCTTATAATATTTATGATTATTTTAAAGATAAAGAAATAAAAATAATCAATAATAGTTGGAATACGCAATTATATCCAATAGTAGGAATGAGTCAGCTCGGGTGGTATGTATCAGATCTTAAAAAGCAAAATTCTAATTATTTTTTAAATTTAGCAAACAACAATAAACCGCTTGATGGGATTATAAAGTTAGCAAAAGAAAAAAACATTCTAATACTATTTGCAGCTGGAAATGAGGGTATAGTATCACCTGGATTTAATGCTACTCTTCCTTATTATGATGAAAATTTAAGATCATGGCTTAGCATTGGAGCCATTGATTCTTCTAAAATTACAAAAGATGAAAATGGAAAACTTATATTATCCTCTAAAGCTATAGCATCGTATAGCAATGGATTAAAAGGAGTTGAAAATTTTTCATTAGTAGCACCTGGAAGTTTTGTTAATTCAGTTAATGCTGCTTATAATATACAACCCATTTTTGGAAGACCTGATAAAAATTTATATGTTAAAATGAGTGGTACTTCTATGGCAACTCCTATGGTAAGTGGAGCTGCTGCTTTAGTGTCAGAAAAATTCCCTTTTTTAAATGGAAAACAAATAGCTGATGTTTTATTAAGTACAGCAAATAAAAATTACAAAACTCCAAAACTAACAGTAAAAGAAACTCAACTTCTTAATACTTCCAATGGAAGAAAACAATCCTATTATACTATTATTTATATAGATACGCCTATCCCTGATGATAAAAATAAAATAAAACAAGATTTGATAGATGCTGGATATTGGAGTTTTGAAGCAGATAAGATATTAAACAATCTAATCGACAAATATCCACTTATGCAAAATGCCAATGAAGACTACAAAGGAATACAAACTCTCAAAAAAGAACAAATCTTAGGACAAGGCATTCTAGACATTGAAAAAGCCGTAAATGGTATAGGAATTTTAGATGCAAATAGATTAAATTCACAAGATATTACCGATACTTATGGCGAAAAAGAAGCTTACTATACTATAAATACTCAAGGATATAACGCGACTTTTAGCAATGACATATCTCAAAAAAAATGGGATGATAGTTTACATAGACTCGATGCTTTAAATTCTCCAAAAGATGAAATACAAAATTTAAATATTGGATTTATCAAAGATGGTCAAGGGAGGTTAATTTTAAGTGGAGAAAATACTTATCTTGGTAAAACTATAGTAAAAGAAGGTGAGCTTTCCCTAATAAAAACACAAAATAATAAAGGAATTATAAGTGGGGAGGTTAAAGTTTTAACTAATGGTAAATTTAGCGGAAATGGTTTAATAAAAAATAATTTATACAATCAAGGAATTGTGAGACCTGGAAATCAAGACTTAAGCGATTTAATTGTAGAAGGTCTATATAACCAAAAAAACAATGCTATTTTGCAGCTTGATTTTGGAAATAATGGTAATTCTAAACTTATAGCAAATTCTTATCAAATAGAAGGTGGTAAATTACAATACATACCATTACCTATGTTTTACACTAGTGGCAATATAATTACTATAAATTTAGCTGGATTAAAAAATAATATAAATGACTTTGAAAAAGTTGAAATATCAGGAAACAATAGTATTGATTTTGTTGCTGTATTAGATGAAGATAAAGTTAGTATTAATAAGCCCGCGCCTGAACCAAAACCTGAACCAAAACCTGAACCAAAACCTGAACCAAAACCTGAACCAAAACCTGAACCAAAACCTGAACCAAAACCTGAACCAAAACCTGAACCAAAACCTGAACCAAAACCTGAACCAAAACCTGAGCATGATAACTCTCAAATAATAGTCAAGCCTATTATAAAAAACAATGCATATAATACTCAAAATAGCACCATAGGACAAGCATTAAGAAGCATTAGAATGATGGATAACTTAAATGAAAACTATAAAAATTATTTTATTTTACTAGATAATGCAGATAAAAAAATCGTTCAAAGTAGTCTAAAAAGCTTGGAATCAAATGATTATTTATCCAATTCAATCCAATTATTAAACACCTACAGTAATTTCGGACAAAATAACATGCTCTCGACTCTTAATCCAACTTTCATAAATACACCTATGGAGGATATTAGATTAGCTAGTAATACTTATCCGACAAATTTATTATATCAAAGTGATGTAGCTAATTTTAATTTTTATGATAATCAAACATATATCTTCCAAATGGGACCTAGTTTTAAAAAAATATATGGTAATGATTTTCATGGAAGCTCCTATGGACTCAATCTTAGCGTAGGAAAAGAAATTAATTCTTCAATGTTCGTAACGCATTTAAGTACTTCATATTCTAATGTTGATTTTTCAACATCTAATATCAAAACAAAAAACGCAAATTTATCAAGCAATTATATTTTGAATTTAGAAAATTTTAAAATTTTAAGCGGTATTGGCATAGGATTATACTCAAGCAACATGCAAAGATATATACTAAATTCAGATACTTTAAAAGGAACATATAATGGATTGATAACTTCTACCCAATTAGGTGTAGCAAAAGAATTTAGTTATAATAAAAATTTAAATTTAACTCCTTTGGTATATTTTAATTACAATTATTTTCAACAAAATGCATTTAGTGAAAGCGGTGGAATTTTTTCAAAATCTTACGATAGCATAAAACACAACAGCACATCTTTAGTTTTAGGGATTACTTCTTCTTATGTATTACCAAATTTAGATAAAAATAAAAATACTATAACAGGTTCTATATTGTATGAAAAAAGATTAACAGGAAAAAAGATAAGCAATAATGCAAATTTTATTGATTTTAAAAATCAAAAATTTAAACAATACTATGATTTAGATACTAACTTACTCAACATTAACCTTGGACTAAATTTCAAACCAAATAAAACATTCTTTTTTGATATAAAATTATTAAATGAAATTTATAAAAATCAGTATAATGTTAATTTGGTGTCAAATTTTGGATTTAATTTTTGATTAAACAACTTAAAAAGGAAAAGAATGCAGATTATAAAATCATTTTTTAAAGGAATCGGAAAAACCATTTCTTATATCAACACTTATTTTAAAACCTTTGTGTTTTTATTTATCGTGTTTTTAATCCTTACTCCAAGCGGGGATAATGCCAAACTTTCTAATGCAAACCTAGCTCAAATTAATCTTAAAGGCGAAATTAGTGATGCGAGCAATCTTTTAGAACAAATTTACAAAGCCAAAGACGATAAAGCTATAAAAGGAGTTTTGCTTTTTATAGATAGCCCTGGTGGAGCTTTTGCACCAAGCATGGAAATAGCTTTAGCTATACAAGATCTTAAAGCTAAAAAACCTGTGGTAGTCTATGCAGGTGGAACTATAGCAAGCGGAAGCTACCTAAGCGCGGTGGGAGCTGATATGATCATCGCTAATCCTGCTAGCTTTGTAGGATCTATTGGGGTAATTATGCAAGGTTTTGAAGTAAGTGAGCTTGCACAAAAACTTGGTATAAATGAGCAAACCATCAAAGCAGGAAGCTATAAAGAAGCAGGAACTTTCATGCGTAAATGGAGTGAAGATGAAAAAAACTTTTTGCAAAATTTAGCCAATCAAAGCTATGAACTTTTCACACAATTTGTCGCTAAAAATCGCAAGCTAGACTTAAACCAAACAAGCTCATGGGCTGATGCGAAAGTATTTTTAGCAAATGAGGCTTTAAAATTAAAACTCATTGATAAAATAGGCAATTACGAGCAAGCCAAAAAAGAGTTAGAAAAACTAGCCAAAGTGCAAAACCCTATCTGGCAAAAAGAAGATGCTATAGATAAGTTTTTAAAACGATTAGAAGAGCAAAGTGCTAGCTTTTTTGCTAACACTTTAGCGCAATTTTTCACACAAGTAAGCTCACAAAAAATCTACTAAGATTTAATAATCTCATAAAACCCATAAGTATCATTTTCTAAAAAGCCTTTGTATAAAGGCTTTAGCTTTAAATCTAACTTAACATTTTCAAAGGTATTTAAATTCGAGCTTGAAAAAATCAAAAGCATATCTAACTCATCTTTAAAGGCTTTTAAAAAGTTCTCCCCACCCTCATACATGATGAGCTTAGCTTCACTAGGAATGCTTGTAAAAATTTCTCTTTTGGGCACGCTAAATAAAGGAATGTTTAAATCAAAACTTTCTAAATTTTGACGGCTTAGTATGCATAAATTTGGTGCTTTAGCTTGAACTAACCTTGCATCTAAAATAGGCCTATCATGCCTTATAGTTTCTCCACCTACTACTAGCAAATCAAGCTTTGAGCGCAATGCATGAGCGTAAGTTCTACTTGCTTTAGAACTTACGATTTTGCCATAAGCAGAGCCATTTAAAGAAAGAGCTAGTTTAAAAATTTTAAAACTTGATTTTTGCCATTTTAAAAAAGGCTTTAAAAGCTCTTTGGCTCTTTGCTCACAAATTCCCATGTGAACTTTTATGCCCTGATCTTTTAAAAACTCTGCCCCACCACTTGCAAGCTTATGCTCATCCTTAGTAGCGATAAAAACTTCACTAAAACCAAGTGTGCTAAAAAGCTTTGCACAAGGTGGGGTTTTACCCTGATGATTACAAGGTTCTAAACTCACATAAGCACTAGCGCCTTTTAACAACCCCTGATGATTTTTGCAAATAAACTCATGCAAATCGTTTGCATTTTGTGGTAAATCTAAATTTGGATTAAGCACTTTTAAGGCTTTACTCACTGCTTCAAGCTCTGCATGAGCCTTACCTGCTTCTTTATGCGCTTCTATACTTAAGATTTTGCCATTTTTATCTAAGATCACACAGCCTACGGCTGGGTTTGGGTAGGTTAAAAGTTGATATTTCCAAGCTTTATCTATAGCTAAATTCATATAAAATTCGTGATTCATATTACTTCCTAAAAAGGTAAAGGTGCAAAAAATACCTTAAGCTTTACATGTTCATCGCAAGCTTTTAAAAAACCTTGTGCTAAAAACTTAATATCTTTAGTTTTTAATTTCTCTCTTAAGTCAAAAGTTCTCTCACATAGAGGATAAATAAGATAAATTTCCTTTATCTCGTATTTATTTGCATAAGCAAACATTTGGTATAAATCGCTTTGCGATATGCCATGCTTTTTCTCATCTTCACTATCATCTGGAATTTTCCATTTGGCATCCAAGATCATTTTATTTTCTATATATAAATCAGGCTTTAACATAAAACATTTTTCATCATTTTTTGAGATTAAATACTTTCCACTACTTTGGGTTTTTATATTTTCACTAGGATTAGCAAGTTTAAACATATAAGCCACATAGTTTTCAAAAAGTTTTTCCATAGGAAAAAGTAAAGCAAAGGCTTCGTTTTTGCCTTTATATGGAGCAAAACTTTGATTTTGCAAAAATATCTTACACCAAGAAAGTATATTTTCATAATAATCAAAATGTCTTGAAATTTTAAAACTAAAATCTTTTTCATAATTTGTAGAAAATTCTACCTCATCAAGCATTTGCATAGCTTTGATGATTTTAAATTTATTCAAGCTTGTTTTGGATTTTAAAAAATTTAATGTTGATTTTATCAAACGATTTGGTGCTATGTCTAAAACAAATTCATCGCTACTTGTGAAAAATCTTTCTATGTGTATTAAATTTGATTTTATATGCTCATTGAATAGTAATTTTCCTTTTAAGAAAGCTCTGTTTTCTTCGCTACTTACATAAGATCTCATCAAACCTTTTTTATACACACTATCAAATTCATCTAAAAACATCGTAATAAACACTTCAAACAAAGGTATTTTAGCAATTTGCAAAGATGAAATTTGAGACTTTTTAAAGGGAGAATTTTTTAAGGTTTTTAGCATGTTGATTAAAAGAATACTAGGATCATTTTTAAGATCTTCTTCACTAGAATCATCATTTTTAGAGATATTTTCTAATTCGTAGTATTTTTTTAATTTTTCTTTATCATAATTTGAGGATTTATCTTCTTTTTTATAGCTATCCAAATTCGTACATTTTGGCAAGATTTCTAAAACACCGTTTTTAGTCTGTATAATGCCGACATAATTTTTAGCTTTTAAGGTATTTTTGTTTTTAAAGCCTAGAAGACTTTCATTGTTTTTTGCGAAGTCTTCTAGCTCTTTATAAAATATTTCAGCTTTTTCTTTGAAAATTTCTTTTAAATCTTCTTTAGAAAAATCTTGGTATTCGATGATAGAAAAGGTGTTATTCATTTTCGTTTTTTGTTTTATTTGTTATTTTATCATCATATATTGCTTGATATGTTTTTATATCGTTCCAAATTTCATCATCAAATGGAGCGATAGTATAAATATTTCTCTCATTATCAACATTATATAAATTCTTTATTTTTTGAATATATATATCATCTTTTTTATCTTCAAAAATCATACCATTATCATTTAAAACTGCATTTATCAAAGCATAATCATTGTAAAAATACTCTTGCAATAGCGGGATAATTTTATTTTGAAAAATACTTTTTAATTTTGAAATACTCAAAACATACCAATCTTCTTTATATTTACCTGGTTTGATCCAATTATTTTTATCAAATTTAACAGCTTCACTTATAAAAAATGCATGCCCTATCGTTTTTTCTCTATCTAATAAAAACTCAATTCTCTTGTTTATACTTATCAAGATTTTTTGAAGTATTTCTGCATCGCCTTCTGTTTTACGATCATCGCCCAAATAATCTTCATCTTTATTTGGATTTTCAACATTTTTACACACAAATATATTATAAAGCAAATTAGGTTTAGGCATCATCTCTACAAATTCAAAGCGTCTTCGCAAAGCTGTATCAAGAGAAGTTATGCTTCTATCAGCTGTATTCATAGTGCCGATGATATAAACATTTTTAGGCACTCCAAATTTTTCACCGCTACAAGACAAAGTAACTTTTAATCCCTCGCTTTCACCTATTCTTTTGCTAGGTTCTATTAAAGTGATAAGCTCACCAAAAATCTTACTTACATTTCCACGATTAATCTCATCTATGATGATTATGTAAGGTTTTAGAGAATTATCGTTGTTTTTCTTGTTTTCATTCTTTGCGGTTGATTGTTTTTCATATGCTTTAAATTTTTTCACTAAATTAAAATAATAAGTATGAGTTCTATCGGTATAGTCTCTATCAAATACTTTTTTAAACATTTCAGCAGCATTATTAAATTCATCTTTATGTTTTAATAACTCCGTAAATATAGATATACTTAAATTAAAATTTCCATCAAATCTCTCTACTCCTTCACTATAAATCATAACCGTTTTATCATTGATATCAACAACAAAGAAATTTCCACCCTTTGTTTTACTAATAGGCTCATTTGTTTCCAAAAGCCAATTTAAAAAATTTTCAACTTTTTCCTTTAATTCCATTTTTTTATTTAACTCATCTGTATTTAAGATACTATTCTCATAATTATCTAAAGCTTTTTCACAAAGTTCTTTAAAAATTCCCTTTTCTATTTTATATTTTACTTCTTGAAAATTTTCCGCTGTTTTATTGATATCAGGCTTTATACCTTCTACAAATTCTTCATATCCATAGCTTTGATGAAAAGTAGTAAAAACTATTTGCCCTTTTTTTACATATTCATCAAATAATTCTTTTCTATTTTTTCTATCATCTTTGCTTGGAATTTGTATTTTTTCTACTTTTGATATAATCTCTAAAGTCTTATCTATCGTATGATAAGTTTTTCCTGTCCCTGGAGGCCCATAAAGAATTTGATTTAAATGTGGATTTTGATTTTCAAAATTTAATTGTTGATTTTGTATTTTATTGCTTTCATTAATTTCAAAATCACTTTCATTTAAAGAATTAAAATAACTCATCATTTCTAAAAAATCTTTTACTAATTTATCTTTTTCGTTTAAATTATAGGTAAAATTAAACTTTTGCAGATATCCTTCATGCTCCATTTTATCTACTGCTAAACATCTAGATTTGTTTATATTATTATCTGGAAAATCAAAATATATTTTCAAATGTTTTTTATTATCAAAATATCCACTATATCCTATAAATATATAAATACCTTTTTTGGCAGTAAATTTTTCACTATTAATGTAATTTTTATTTAGCAATTCTTTTCTAACAAATATAATCCATGCATCTTTACTTAAAGTTCCACCTGAATTTCCTATTTGTTGTTTAAAAAGATAATTGTATTTTTCTTTAAGAAATTTCAAATTACTTTCAATTATTTTACAGGTAGTTCCTTTGCTGCTGATCTTTCCATTTTTAGTTTTTTTATTTCTATCAATACAATCATCTACCTGCTTTATTAATTCATCTATTGCTTTTATAAAATTTTCTCTTTCCTCATTAGAAAATTCAATCATGATAAAACCTTCCTAATCCACAATTGCAAAAAATTTACAATTTTTATAATATCTATGAAAATATTCTCCATCTTTGTGCATATTTTTTAAATAACCAAAAATAGGAATTTTCCATTTATAACCTCGACTTTTTGTATGAAATTCATCTATTAACTTATCATCTTGATAAACATACACACTCATGCCACCATTTTTTACAACCGCTTCTTTAAACTCATCGCTATCTTTTGGAAAATGATAATACACATTGCCATTTTTGTCTGCTTTACTGATTTTATAATCATATCTATTTTCAAGCATTATACGCCTTTTTATTTTCGTATTTAAATTTAATTATACAAAAGATGAGTAAAAATTTAGATTTCTAAATTTTTACCATTGTATGAAAGTTTTAGCTTTTCTTATGTCGCTAAAATTTAAAGTAGTTTTTTCTTGAGTTTCTAAATTTTCTAAAGTGATATTTTCATCATCTACGGCGATAATTTTTGCTTCGATTTTTTCTTTTTCACTAGTTGTGATTTTTACAAGTTCGTTAATGCTTTTTGCAAAATGCTCAATTTTGCTAAGTTTTCTCTCAAGCCCACAGCTTGATACTTCTAAAAAATACTCCCCGCCCACAGGTGGCTCTACATCAAAAATAGGTGATAAAATCTCACTAAGCTTAGCACAATCATCAAGATTTACCCCGCCTTCTTTTTGCACATAAATTCTATAAATCTTTCTACCATTTTCACTTACTAGCTCATCATCATAAAAGCTAAGCCCTGCTTCTTTACAAAGTGCTTCAAGATTCATTTTGTTCCTTTTTGATTTTTTCAAATAAAGCATCCATATGATTTTGATACTCTAATCTATCATCAAATTTAAAGTGAAAATTCGGACATCTATACCACCCTTGCTCACTCATGCAGTAATTTTGCAAAGCACGGGCGGCTTTTTTGAGTTGGTTGAGTATGATTTCTTGCTCTTGGGTATTAAAAAACATTTTATCTAAATACACAAAAGCATCATATCTGCCTTTTTTACACTCCACATCCACTACGCACAAATTTTTTAAAGCTTCGTTGTCTAAATTTGCTAAAGCTTCTGGTATAAGTTCTTTTAAAATGCTTTCTGTGCGTAGCTTTTTGATTTCGGCTGAGTTCATAGGCTTACTTGTTCCTCAACTTCTTTGTAACTTTCTATATAATCCCCCACTCTCATATCATTACAACCTTCTATGCCTACACCGCATTCATAGCCTTTTGCAACTTCTCTTACATCATCTTTAAAGCGTTTGAGCGAGCTTACATTACCTTCAAATACCACAACCCCATCTCTAATGAGCCTGATTTTCGCACCACGATTGATTGTGCCTTCTGTCACCATACAACCTGCGATTTGTCCTAGTTTTGGCACACTGATCACTTGGCGAATTTCAGCTTGACCAAGTTGTTCTTCAGAGATAATAGGGCTCATCATACCACCTAGCAAGGCTTTTACATCATCAAGCAAGTTATAAATAACATTATAAGTTTTTATCTCTACACCTTTATCTTTGGCACGCTCTTTGATCTCACCAGTTGGGCGTATATTAAAACCTAAAACGATAGAGTTTTCACTCGCACTTGCAAGCTCTATATCACTTTGAGTAATCCCACCTACCCCACTATGGATGATATTAACCTTAATCTCATCGTTTTTAAGTTTTTCTAAACTAGCCTTAATCGCTTCAAGTGAACCTTGCACATCTGCTTTTAAGATCACAGGAAGGGCTTTTAAATTGCCTTCTTTGATTTTTGCACCAAGCTCATCTATACTTACTTTAGTAGATTTACTTAGTTCTTTTTGGCGGTTGTATTCATGGCGTTTATTAGCATATTCTCTTGCTTGCTTATCACTATCTACAGCTATTAGAGTTTCTCCTGCGTCAGCTACTTCACTAAGACCTATGATCACCCCGCACTCACCTGGACCTATTTCTTTTAAAGCTTTGCCTTGATCATCGCTCATAGCACGCACTTTACCATAAGCTTCCCCTGCTACGACTGTATTTCCCACTCTTAAAGTACCATTTTGCACGATGATAGTAGCCACAGGACCTCTACCTTTTTGCACTGAAGATTCTATAATACTTGCTTTAGCATGGGCTTTTGGATTTGCTTTAAGTTCTAAAATATCAGCTTGTAATAATACAATTTCAAGTAAATCCTCTATACCATCACCTTTTTTAGCTGAAACTGGCACAAATTCATGGCTTCCGCCCCATTCTACTGGCATGATGTCCATTTCTGCTAGTTGGGTTTTTACCATGTCAGGATTTGCGTTTTCTTTATCCATTTTATTAATAGCAATGATGATAGGCACATTAGCTGCTTTTGCATGATTAATCGCTTCTTTAGTTTGTGGTTTTACCCCATCATCTGCAGCTACTACGATAATAACAATATCCGTTATACTAGCTCCCCTTGCACGCATAGCAGTAAATGCCTCATGGCCTGGAGTATCGATAAAAGTGATTTTTCTACCATTTTTTTCCACCATATAAGCGCCAACATGCTGAGTAATCCCACCTGCTTCGCCACTTGCAATGCGTGATTTTCTTATATAATCAAGCAAAGAAGTCTTACCATGATCAACATGCCCCATAATAGTAATAACCGGAGCTCTTTGGCTTAAATTTTCTTCTGTTTGATTTTCATCATAATCTTTTACATAATCAAACTCATCAGCCTCATCAATGATATTAATCTCCACTCCAAATTCAGCAGCAAGAATTTCTATAGCATCCTCATCTAAAAAGTCATTTTTAGTTGTCATCATACCAAGCATGAAAAGTTTAGAGATAACTTCTCCGGTGTTTTTACCAAGTTTTTCAGCAAATTCATACACACGAATTTCTTTAGGTATGCTTACACTTGTTATAGCTTCACTTTCTTTTTTCTCTACCTTTTTAGGTGGTTTTTTACGACTTCTTCTTTGTATACCACCCTCGCCAAATGGGTTGATAGAGTTATTTAAAGATTGCTTTAAAATATTTGGTTGTTTTTTGTTTGCTGGTTGTGCTGGTTTGTTTTCTTTTACACTAAAATCAGGTAAAACTACCATATCATCATCTTCTAAAGAAATATCAGCAAAGTCTTTATCTCCTAAAAGATCCATTTTAGTAGTGTTTTCTTTTTTACTTGTCGCAGGATGATTTTTCTTTTCTTTTTTCTTTCTTTTTAAATTCTCATCTGAATTTGAAAAAATCATACTAAGGCTCAAGCCTTGAGTATTTTGTATATTAGATTTTTCTTCATTGTTTGTTTGGTTTTCTTTGCTTTCTTCTTTTTTCTTTTTAACGATAACTAAACCTCTTCTTTTAGCTAAATTTAAATTAGAGCCTAGTTTTTCATCGAATTTAATTTCTTCTTTTTTTTCTTCTAATGCTTCATTTTTAATAGGATTTTCAGGTTGCTTTTCTTCTTTTTTACTTTCTTCTTTCTTTTCATTTGTTGTTTTAACAGGAGTTTTTGTTTCTTTTTTAGTAGTTTTTTTCTCTTCTTTTTTGCTTTCTTCTTTTTTAGTAGTAGTTTTTTTAGTCGCACTTTCTTTTTTAGGTTTGGCCACTTTTTTTACCACATCTAGTATTTCGCCTGATTGCACATATTGATAAATCGCTTCTGCGATTTCAGAAGATACTTTTTTGTTAGGGGATTTTATATCCTCTAAGCCTATTTCATTGGCTTTTTCTATAATTTCTTTACTAGTATATCCTAACTCTTGAGCGATTTCGCTAATCTTTACATCTGTCATTAAAAAATATCTCCTTTAAATCCTGCTGATTTATACTGCCATAAAAATTGCCTTTGCAAGCTCTCATAAAAGCTTTTTGCAATGTTTTTTCATCTTTTTCAAAACATGGATTACAAATATATAAACTCCTACCAAATTCCACTTTAGTGATAATTTGAGAATTTTTTATTTGAAATTGATGCAAACTTTGCTTTTCATAACGACCTTTGCAAACAATGCACATTCTAATGGGTATATGGTTTTTCAAAATTATATCTTTTTTTTGGAATTTTTAGCAAATTTTAAAGCCCTCATCATCAAATTCTAAAAGCTCAACTCTAAATTTAGCAAATTTATTTTTGATTTTTTCTTTGATTTGTTTAGCATCATCTTTATAAGCTAGAGTGAAAAAACTCGAACCTGAACCTGAAAGCGTGCTCATGAGAGCATTATTATCTAAAGCTAATTTTTGTACTTCAAAAAGCTCAGGTAAAAGTTTCATTCTTTGGTTTTGATGAAGTTTGTCTAAACTTGCATATTTTAATAAATCATATTTTTTCTCTAAAAAGCAAGCAGTTAAAAATGAAGCATGACAAAGATTAAAAACAGCATCTTCTAGATTAATTTTTTTAGCTAAAACTGTTCTTGATTTTTGAGTATTCATCGCTACATTTGGTATAGTTATAACAGCTTGTAAGTCTTTATCTACTTCTTTTTTTATAGCTAAGACTTTTTGATTGTGATTTAATGCACACACAAAACCTCCAAGAGCTGCTGGAGCTATGTTATCTGGATGATTTTCATATTTTAAAGCTTCATTTAAAATGATATTTTTATCTGCTTTAAATCCGCTTAATTCATAAGCACAAGCAATAGCTCCAATTATTACAGCAGAAGAACTTCCCATACCTCTTGCTAAAGGGATATTATTTTGAAAAACAAAACGAAAATTATCTTTTTTACCGCTAAGTCTTTGATAAATTTCATAAAAAATATTAACAAAAGTATTATTTTTTTTAAGATAGATATTATTTTCACCTTCTCCATGTATGTTAATACTAAAAAATTTAGATTTTTCAACTATAGTTTGATTAAAATGTTTTAAACTCAAACCCAAACAATCAAAACCAGGACCTAAATTTGCACTTGTCGCAGGAACTAAAATTTTCATTTTTTACCTTAATTAATTGCATCTAAAACATAAAAAGGTGTATTTTCTTTGCTTAAATTTAAACCTTTTAAACTTTGAGGCATAAAAAAACTTCCTGCTTGTGTCTTTTCTAAAATAATTTCACCATTGTCTTTTTTTACAAAACATAAATGTTTGTTTGCAGGTATAGGAGTGTTGTTATTTAACTCAAAAGCACTGATTGCTTTTAAAGGAATGTTTTTGACTATGGCTAATGTCTCAAAAGAAACATAAGAAATCTTTATACCCATGTAAGAACCTGGCCCATGTACATAAATAAGCTTTTCAAACTCATATTGCGAAAGTAATTCTTGCAATATTTTTGGTAAAACCTCGCTAACTTTTAAATCACTTTCAATGGTATTTAACAATAAATCATTTTCATAAATACCAAGCATTAAAGGTTTTGCTATGGCATTTAAAAGCAAAGTAACCTTTTTTATGCAAAAACCTTTTCATAAACCTTATGTGTGCTTTTTTCTAAGCTTACTACCTCATATGTACTAGGATCTTTTAAAAGTTCTTTAGTTAAAAGATGATTAAGCTTGTGTGAACCTGCATAAGAAGTATAATCTCCAAAAACTCTACATCCAAGCAAGGTTAAATCCCCAATAGCGTCTAAAATTTTATGACGCACAAATTCATCCTTAAAGCGCAAACCTTCAGGGTTTAAAATACGATTATCATCAATCACAACAGCATTTTCTAGGCTTCCACCAAGACCTAAATTCATAGCTCTTAAAGCTTGAACATCCTTTAAAAACCCAAAGGTTCTTGCTCTTGCTATTTGCTCTATGTAGTTTTGTTTGCTAAATTCAAAACAATAATTTTGTTTGCCTATAATAGGATTATCAAATTCGATTGTATAGTTTATAATAGGCATATCCGTAGGACTTAAACGCACAAATTTATTGCCTTCTTTTACTTCTACACTTTTTTTAATCACTAAAATTTTTTTTGCCGCTTCAAGCTCTTTTATACCTGCTTCTTCAAGCATCATACAAAAACCTATACTGCTACCATCCATTACAGGAGCTTCGTTTGCGTCTAAAACTATACGCACATTATCAATACCATAAGCATTAATCGCACTCATTAAATGTTCTATAGTAGAAACATAACCCCTATGATCGCCTATTACAGTAGCCATTTGTGTATCGATGACATTTTCAGGCTTTGCTTCATAAGAAATTCCCAAATCACTTCTATAAAACACTATACCACTACCAGCTTCTAATGGCTCTAATTTTATACTAATAGGCTCACCCTTGTGCAAACCTATACCAACACCTTTAACTTCTTTTGCTATTGTTGTTTGATTCATTTTTATTCACTCAAAATTCTTTTTTTGCTTGATTCTAATACATTATAGATATTTTCTTTTATCCATTTTGCATCTTGCCATTGCTCAGGACGCACTTCAACACCTTGCACCAAAACACCAAAATGCACATGATCTCCAAGCGCTAAGCCTGTAGTGCCTGTAGTGCCTATAACATCACCCGCTTTAACTCTATCGCCCACATTTACATCCACATTAGTGCAATGTCCATAAAGAGTATAAATCCCAAAACCATGATAAATAATAATATTTAGTCCATAAATTCCATTTTCTTGTACAAATACCACTTCACCATCGTTATTGCTAATGATAGGCGCTTCTTTTACGCTTGCTAAATCAAGTCCCATATGATAAGAACTACTAAATGCTTGATTATTATAAGAATAAAATCTATGGTCAGCATAATCAGCTACTTTTTGGCCATTTTTTAAAGGCTTGAAAAGATTGACTTTAAAATTATTAATCATAGTATCAGGAACTTTACTCGTAATATCATGAATGATAACTTCATTAGAAGCTCTTAAGTCCTCATTAACAAATTTAAATTTTTCAAGCCTGCTTAACTCTCTATCTTTTGGAGCATATTTTTGTGCTAAAAATTCAATCTTTCCATCTAAAAATCTATCACTTACTTTTATATTTGATACACGGTATTTTTTATTGGTAAAATAATATCTAATTCTTTGCTTGTTTACATTACCTGCTTTATCCACTGCCACCACATAAGCTCTAAAATGCTCATCAGTTGCCTCCCAAGGAATCAAAGCAGCATAATATCCTTCTTTCACATAAGGAGTTGCTTTAAAAATTTTATCTTTATCAGTTGTGATATAAACTTCTTGCAAATTCTCATCACTTGCTTTAAATACTACACTACCTACTCCACCTTGTTCGATTTGATAAGAATTGTCTAAAATTTCTACAAATGGTTTTTTAGTATCAATGATAACTTTCACTTCTTTAAGCGCTTGATTTCCTAAAAAGAAATTCCAAAAACTACTATCACTTGCTTCTATTACAAGCTTATAAGAATCAACATTTTCTTTATAAGCTGGTTTTGGTAGTTTTAAATCAAAATGGACACTTTTTTTATTACCTTTAACATGTTCATTAACAAGCATTTCACCATTTAATTCATTTGCTTTAAATAGTGTGACTTTAACATCTTTTAAAACGCTTTCATCGCTTATTTCTATAGATATAGGATCTGTTAAATTGCTATAAATAATATCTGATTTTGTTTGGATTAATGGAGGATTTTTTTCAAACAGCTTTGTATTTAACACAAAAACCCCAAAGGCTAAAAGTATTAAAAAAACTAGAAAAATCCATTTTTTATTTGATCTTTTACGCGTAAAAACCATATTCTCCACTTTCATTGTATAATTTTTGTAAAAATATATTATGCTTTAGCAAATTAAGAGTAAATTATAAAAAATTTTACAAAATTTCTCTTAACTTATTTGCACTTTTAATCCAAGCTTCAAGTTCATTTATATCACATTTTTCTATCATTTTTTTACACTCTTGTAATTCTTTTTGAAATAAATCAATAGAATTTAATAAATTTTGTTTGTTTTGTTCAAAAATACCACTCCACATTTGAGGGTTTGATTTTGCAATTCTACACATATCTTTAAAAGAAGGACCTCCTAGGTGGGCTATATTTTTTTTATTTTCTTCTTTCATCACAAAATTTGCCAAAGAAAAACTAATCACATGCGGTAAGTGTGAAATGATAGAAGCATGATGATCATGCGCGATACTATCCATAAATACAAGCTTCATTCCTAAATCTGAAAAAATTTCTATAGCTCTTTTTTGATGGATATGATCAGCATTTTGCACATCACATAAAACACAAACTGCATTTTTATACAAGTCTTTTATAGCTGCATTTGGACCACTATTTTCAGTTCCTGCCATAGGGTGAGCTGCGATAAATTGACTTTGTAAATCAGATGGTAAATTTTTAATAATTTCTTCTTTTGTACTTCCAAGCTCAATGATAGTGCAATCTTTAGAAATATCTTGAAATTCTTTTAAAATTTTTACAATAGCTCTTACAGGGATAGCTAAAAAAATCACATTACATTTTTTTAACTCTTCAAATGAAACAATTTTATCTATTAATTTTCGCTCTAGCGCGATTTGTTCAAATTCTTTGTTTATATCATATCCGCAAACTAAATCTATTAATTTATTCTCTCTTAAGCTAAGGCCCAAAGATCCACCTATTAAGCCAAGTCCGACTATACCTACTTTCATAAATTTTCCTTAAAAAGCATTAGTTAAAAATATTTTGGTATTATAACGATTTTGTATATAAAAATTTAGGTAAAATGATGAAAAAATGGTTTGTTTTCTTTGCACTCTCAAGTTCTTTATGTGCAGCTACGATTAAAGATATAAAATTTGAAGGCTTATCGCAACTTTCTAAAGAAAGTGCTATTGCGATTTCTAAATTAAAAATAGGACAAAAAATCGATCCTGCTAGTATAGATACAGCAATTAAAAATCTTTTTGATAGAAATTATTTTAAAGATATAGTAGTAGAAGAAAAAAATGGGGTGCTAATTTTTAAAGTAATAGAAAAACCTTCCATTGGAAAAATAGACATTCAAGGTATAGCAAGTAATGATAGAAAACAAATAGAAAGTCTTGTTGGTTTAAAACCTGGAATTTTATATGATGAAAATTCAGCTAAAGACGCAGCTGAAAAAATCAAACTTTTTTATCAAGCCAAAGGTTTTTATGATACTGTTGTAGAAATCAAAGATGAAAAATTAAGTAATTCAAGCTCATTAAAACTTACTTTTGTTGTAAATCGTGGGGAAAATATCATCATAGAAAAAGTACATTTAAGTGGTGCAAAAAATTTAAGTTATTCAGATATTGAACCTGCGGTAGCAAATAAACAAAGAGAAGCCCTAGGCTGGATGTGGGGCTTTAACGATGGTAAGCTTAAAATCTTTGATCTTGCAAATGATAGCTCAAGAATTTCAGATGTATATTTAAAAGAAGGTTATCTTGATGTAAGCGTATCTCCTGCTTTTTTAAATACTTATACAGATACTTATCAAGCTGATTTAACTTATTTTATCAACGAGGGCGAGGTTTATAAAGTTAAAGGGATTAAAATTTTTAATCCTATTTTTAGTGATGAAGAAAATGAAGCTTTAGTAAATGATTTAAAATTAAGTGTTGGAAAAATAGTTAATATAGAAAAACTAAGAGAAGATATAAAAACTATAGAAACAAAGACGGCTGATTTGGGTTATGCTTTTGTACAGGTTATACCTGATATACAAAAAGATAAAGAAAACCATGAAGCTGTGATTATTTTTAAAGTCATACCTAATGAAAAAGTATATGTTAGAAATGTTGAAATTTCAGGTAATACTAAAACAGTTGATAGGGTTATTCGTAGAGAGCTTTATCTAACCGAAGGCAATCTTTATAATAGAACTGATTTAATAGACTCAAGAAATGCTCTAAGAAGAACTGCATATTTTGAAAATGTAGATATTAAAGAACAAAGAGTAGATGATACACATATTGATTTGATAGTAGAAGTCAAAGAAGCTTCAACTGGAGCTATTTCAGGTGGTATTGGTTATGGAACTAGTGATGGAATTTTACTTAGTGCTTCATTATCTGATGCAAATATCTTAGGCTCTGGCATGAAAGGAAGTGTAAGTATAGACAAAGGCGATGATACACTTTCAGGTAGAATATCTTTAAGAAATCCTAGAGTAAATGATAGTGATTATTCTCTTGGAGGATCATTATATTCAGATCGTTTAGAATGGGATAGTTATGATGAGAGAAACTATGGTTTTGATATAAGTGTTGGTAAAACTTTGGGAAGATATACAAGTATAGATTTAACTTACAATCTTGAGCAAAGTGATATTTATCATTTGAGTGATCGCTTAATCGCTCAAGGATATAAACTTGGTAAAACTTACAAAAGCTCTATCACTCCTTCAATAGTATTTAACAATACAGATGATTATTATCTACCAAGATCAGGTTTTATCGCTTCAACCTCACTTGAATATGCAGGCTTAGGTGGAGATCAAGAATTTATAAGCTCTACTACTAAATTTAATTATTATCAAGGCTTAGAAGAATTTATAGGCTGGGATTTGATTTATCGTTATAAAGCAAGTTTTTATAAGGTATGGGATCAAGGTTATTTACCTATCAATGAGAAATTATACCTTGGAGGCATAGGAACTATTAGAGGTTTTGATAGAAGAAGCGTGAGTCCTAAAAACGAATGGGGTGATGAAACAGGTGGTACAGTGGCTTTTGCTAACTCTGTAGAGCTTAGTTTTCCAATCTTTGATAGAATCAAGCTAAGAGGAAGTGTATTTTTTGACTATGGTGCCATAGGTGAGAGTTCTTTAAGTCAAATTCAAAGATGGAGTACAGGTGTTGGCTTTGAGTGGCTAACCCCACTAGGTGCTTTAAATTTAGTTTTTGCTAAACCATTTAACACTAATTCAAAAGACGACTTAAGCAAATTCGAGTTTATGTTGGGTGCAAGATTTTAAAAATACTAAAATCTTGCTATAATTTTGAAATTTTATTTTAGGTAGAGATAATGAATTTTTTAGATATTTTTTCTAGTATAAGACGCAAACAAGCCGCTCCAAGCGAAGCTCCAAATCACTGGGTAAAATGTAATTCTTGCCATGCGTTAATGTATTATAAAGAAATAGAAACTTGTTATAATGTTTGTCCTAAATGTAATTTTCATATGAGATTAAATCCTTTAAAACGCATCGAGCTACTTAGTGATGAAGATACTTTTGTAGAAATGGATAAAGATTTACATGCGATTGATCCGCTTAAATTTGTTGATAGTAAATCATATAAAAAAAGATTAGCAGAAAATGAAGAAAAAACAGGAAGAAAAAGCGCTATAATAAGCGGCGAGTGCAATATAGATGGCATTAAAACTCAATTAGTTGTTTTTGATTTTTCTTTCATGGGTGGAAGTTTGGGCTCAGTAGAAGGTGAAAAAATTCTTAGAGCGATTGAAAGAGCGATTGAAAAAAAAACTCCTGTTGTTATAGTGAGTGCAAGTGGTGGAGCTAGAATGCAAGAAAGCACTTATTCTTTAATGCAAATGAGCAAAACAAGTGCGGCATTAAAGCTATTAGCAGAAGAAAAGCTTCCCTATATTTCTGTCTTAACTGATCCAACTATGGGTGGAGTGAGTGCATCGTTTGCTTGGCTTGGAGATATCATTATGGCTGAACCTGGTGCCCTAGTAGGTTTTGCAGGAGCTAGAGTTATCAAACAAACTATAGGTACTGATTTACCAGAAGGCTTTCAAAAGGCCGAATTTTTACTTGAACATGGATTAATTGATGCTATTGTAGAAAGAAGTGAACATAAAAAATTTATAGCAGATTTTTTAAGATTTTTTTCTAAAAATTAAAAATGCATATTAATCTTTTAAGCATTCAAAAAAACAATAATAATGAATTCAGTAAAATAGATGAGCACTACACCAAGCTCATCAAAAAATTTTGCAATTTTAATGATATTTGTATTTTTAACAGTAAAATTAATTTAGCACAAAATACCAATACCATAGAAGCAAAAAAATCTTATACAAACGCGCTAAATCCTTATAAAAAAGGTTTTTGCATAGCTTTAGATGAAAATGGTAAAGAGCTTACAAGTGTAGAATTTGCTAAATTATTACAAGATAAAAATGAAATTTCTTTTTTTATAGGCGGTGCTTATGGCCTTGAAAAAGAATTCATCGCACAAATGCATACAAGCATAGCTCTTAGCAAAATGACTTTAGTGCATAAATTTGCTAAAACTATGCTTTTAGAACAAATTTATCGTGCATTTTGCATTAATACAAATCATCCATACCACAAATAGGAGCATTTATGCAAGAGTTAAATCTTGAAGAATTTAAAAATATATTACTTCAAAGACAAAAAGAAATTTTACAAGAACTTCAAGGTAATATAGACAATATCCATGATCTGCAAGATAGTGAACCAAGAGATGAAGTTGATTTACAACAAATTGACAACAGCTCACATATTGACTTAAAAATCAATGAAAATTTAAAAACAGAATTAGAAGAAATTAAACATTCATTAAGCAAAATAGATAACAATACTTATGGAATTTGTGAGTATTGTGATGAAGATATACATCCTGAAAGACTCAAAGTAAAACCTCACGCAAAATATTGTATAAATTGTCGTGAAAACTTAGAAAAAAGGAAAGAATTATGAAAGTAAAATTATTTTTCTTTGCAAGTTTAGTTTATCTTTTAATCGTAGCAGCCTTAGTTTATAATCTAAATTTGGGAAATTACACTTTCACAATTTCTACTTTTGAGCTAAATTTACCTATCAGCTTATGGGTAATTTTACCTGCATTTATTTTGATGATTTTAGCTTTATTACATATGAGCTTTTATGGTTTTTTAAAACATTTACAATACAAAAATCTTATTAAAGATAGCAAAAATTATGAAAATTTTTTAATTGATGTATTTTTGAAAAAAATAAGTAAAATTAAATTTAAAACTCAAGAATTTCAAGATATAGCCAAAAACACTCAAGCTCTTTATTTTAAAGAAAAAAATCAAAATACAAAAATAGATGATATTATAAATATTTTAGAGCAGTTAGACAAAAAGGAATTTGTGGAATTAAAAAAATACAAACTCGATCCACATAATGAAATTTTCATTTTAAATGAAAAAAATCACTTCCAAAAAGATAATGACTATGCTTTTTCTTTTATTAAAAATAAAGAAATTCTGACAAATGAATTAGAAAATTTTGCTTATAAAATGGTATTAGATAATGCACCTTATAGCCAAATTAAAACACTAAAAATACAAAAAAATCAAGATGATATTTTATTACTTTTGGATAGATTTGAAAAAGAAAATTTGGAATTAAATCATGCTGAAATCGAAGTTTTGCTTAGCATGAATACCTTAGATGATAAGTCATATTTACAATGCACAAAAATACTTTGTAAAAAAATAGAGCCTCAAATATTAATTGCTTTATTTAAAAAGTTAAAAGATAGTCATTCTCAAGCTTTAAGAGCTTATCTTTATACTTTAGCAGAATTTGGTATGTATGATGAATTGCTTAATGAATTAGGAAATGATCAAAACGAACATAAGGATTTTAGACTCTTGCTCTTTTTAAGAGAACATAATAAAAAAATAGAACTTGAAAAATTTATACAATGATAGATTTTAGTAAAAAACCTTTGTTTTTAGCTCCTATGGCAGGTTTTTCAGACTTGCCTTTGAGAAATTTAGTTAAACAATTTGGGGCTGATGTAACAATTAGTGAGATGATAAGTTCTAATGCTTTAGTGTATGAAAGCTCAAAAACTCTTAAAATGTTAGAAAAAGCTGAACTTGAGAATCCTTATATAGTTCAAATTGCAGGCTCGGATGAAAGTGTGATTCAAAGAGCGGTAGAAATATTAAATCGTTTTGATTTTATAGATGGGATTGATTTTAATTGCGGCTGTCCTGTAAATAAAGTTATAAAACAATGTGCAGGCAGTGCTCTTTTGCAAGATCTTGATAAATTGCAAAGAATTTTAGAACTTATCAAAAAAACAAGCAATAAAAAGCTAACTAGTGTCAAAGTAAGATTAGGGTTTGAAAAAAAAGATCCTATTGCTATTGCTAAAGCATGTGAAAATGCTGGGGTAGATTTTATCAGTATGCATGGTCGCACTAGAAAACAAATGTATAGTGGAAATTCTGATTATGAAGCTATAGCTTTAGCTAAAGAAAATATCAAAATTCCTTTAGTTGCAAATGGCGATATTAGCACAGAAAATGCTAAAGAAGTTTTTAAAATAACAAATTGTGATGCATTGATGATAGGGCGTGCAAGCATAGGAAAACCTTGGATATTTCACGAGGTAAAAACTGGCAAAAAAATCGATAAAACTTTAAAAAACAAAATCATCTTTACACATTTTGAAGAAATGCTAAAACATTACAAAGAACAAGGTATAAGCATATTTAGAAAGCACTTACATGAATATTCTAAAGGCTATGAAGATGCTTCAAATTTTAGAGATTGTGTTAATCGCATTAATGATGCAGAAATTATGCGAAAATATATGCAAGAATTTTTCAATAAGGAATGATTTTTGCTTGTAAATTTCTAAGCAATATGAATGAAGAGATACCATAAAACAAGGAAGGTTCATGGCAGCTCATATCAATTCAAAAGGGATTTACAAAGCATTAGGTGGCATTAGAACAAGTGCAAATAATCTAGCAGCACATGCTTCAAAGCTTAACAATCATAGTTTAAATTTCGAGCAAGTTTTACAACAAACACAACCAAAATGTATAAGCACTTGCTTACAAAGCTCCCAAAAACAACTTGGAAATTTGCTTGAAGATATTAAAAATAGTAAGGAAGCTATTATAAAAAATACACATATTGATAGTGCAAATATCATCGCAAAATTAAGACAAGAGGCTATTATGATGTATGATATTACTCTTAAAAACCCTCTTTAATGATTTTATATAAATTATCAATATATTCATCGCTAAAATGCGATGAATTAAAATTTTCATAAAACCTCACAAGATCTTCAGCTTTAAACTCATAGCCAAAAGCACATTTTTTATGTGCAGGCAAAAAAGCCCTTATCAATACAATATCTTCTTTTATACACTCATCACATAAAAAGCAAATAAAATCCTTATGCAAGCGCCCTTCAAAGCTTATAATCTTTAAATAAGCATCCACAATCACACGCTTGCAATCTTGTTTTTCAAAACGCTTAGCACAATCTTCTAAAAGCTCAAAATAAAAACTATCAATCTCCTCAACATCTTTTAAATGCCAATAAAAAAGCCTGATAAATTCTTGCCAAAAAAACATTTTTTCTCTATCTAAAACCCAAGAAAATCCAATATGTAAAACATCTTTTAAGCGCGGTAAAAATCTAGAACTTTCTTCAAGTTCAAAATCAATCTTATATCCATTTAGAATATTAGAATGTCTCATTCCGTAAAATCTATAACTTTTAATAACTTTTTTGGCACTTAAAAGATAAACAATCAAATCCTCATCTTTTACGCTCTGAGTGTGCAAAATAAAGCCTTGCATCTATAAAAGCTCTATGCCATAAGCTTGTAAAATTTCATAAGCACTATTTTCTAAAGATTCATTAAAACTTGCAGTAGCATTTTTATGTAAAATAATTTTAGAATTAGGCGTGGCGCTTTGAGCTAAAATAATATTACTAAATACACAAATATGCGAAACTAAGCCACAAAATTCTATACTTTCATAATGATTTTGTTTTAAAAAATTAGCCAATTCTAAACTACCAAAAGCATTCTTATAAAAGATTTTTTTTGCATTTTTTAAATACACATCAAAATCGCTTGGCATTTGCCAACCAAAAGTATCTTTAATACAATGATAAATAGGCAGTTTTTTTCCTTCTTGGGTTTTTAAATAATTCTCATCATGCGTATCAAAAGTAAAAACAACATCACCTTGATGATTTTTTAAAAGAGTAAGAATATTATCTTTTATCTTGGTAGCTTTTTCAAAACCTAAGCTACCATCGATAAAATCATTTTGATAATCAACTATAATTAAAAGTTTAGTCATTATCCTTAACCATGAAAAAACTATCCGTGTGGATATTTTCAAATGCAGTTTTTAAGCTCGTAAATAATTTTGGATTTTCTTTTTCTAAATTTGCTAAAAGCTGTTTAGCTTCTTCTCTAGCATGAGGAAATTTTACATTTTTTTCACTTAATTTCATACCAGGACAAAATTCATTACCAATTACTTCTAATTCATTATTAATAGCATTTTCCCTTAATTGTCTTTCTCTTACAAAAATCAAAGGACGGATGACTTCTATATCTCTTTTACTTTTATATTTTGGCGCTAAACTTCTAAGAGCACCATTATAAATGAAATTCATAAAAAAACTCTCTACTGCATCATCTAAATGATGAGCTATGGCTAATTTATTAAAACCATTTTCTAAGGCGTAAGTATATAAAGCACCACGCCTCATTCTTGAAAAATAGCTACAAAAGCTTGAATTTTTTCTAATGGTATCACCTGAAATTTCATAAATATTAGAATCAATAACCTCATGGTCAATACCATGTTCTTTACAGTGATTATGAAGTTTGGTGTAATCTTCACCCATGCCATAACTTAAAGTTACTGCTTTAAGTTCAAATTTAAAAGGTGCATGTGCTTGCATACGCTTTAAAAGATGAGCTAGAGCTAGAGAGTCTTTCCCGCCACTAAGTCCTAATAAAACTTTATCATTATCTCCTATTAAGGAAAACTTAGCATTTGCTTTTGCAACTTCTCTGATTAGTCTTTTGCTAAGATTTATCATAATTTCTCACAAATTTTTAAAACAAAATTAGCTGAAATTTTAGCGGATTTTTCTACAAACTCATCAAAGTCAAATTCAGCTTTTTCACCTGCCTTATCACTCATTGATCTTAAAACCAAACATGGAATTTTTAAAGCATCACATACCAAAGCCACACTAGCTCCTTCCATTTCACAAGCATCTGCATTAAAAATTTCTCTAATTTTTGCTTTTTTATTCTCATCACAAATAAATTCATCACCCGTAGCGATAATACCTGATTGTAATTTAACACCAAGTTCTTTAGCAACCTCTATGGCAAGATTATTAAGCTTATCGTCTGTTTTTATAAAAATTTCATTACCAGGAACATAACCAAGCGGATGTCCAAAAGCTGTAATATCTAAATCATATTGAGCTAATTTTGTAGCATAGATTAAATCCCCTATTTCCAAACTAGGATTAAAAGCACCAGCCACTCCTGTAAAAAGCATAAGTTCAGCTTTAAATTTTTCTATCATAATAGTCGCGCTAAGAGTGGAATTTACTTTCCCTATCTTAGAATAAGCGATGATTAATTCATGATTTTTGTATTTTGCAATATAATAAGTATTATTTGCATATTCAATTGTTTGATATTCTTTTAATGTTTCGAGTAAAGGAGTAACCTCTTCGGGCATAGCTCCTAAAATAGCTATTTTCATTTAATCACCTTTAGAATTTCATCAATATCTTCTATTTTACTTAAAGCATAAGTTTCTTTTTGAGTGATTTTTTTATTTAAGCCCTTTAACACGCTCGCACCAAATTCTATATAAAAATCCACTTCATTGTCTATTGTTTTAATGCTTTGTTTATAAAGAACAGGCTTTATAAGTTGCTCACTTAAAAGTGTTAAAGCTTGAGTTTTATCACTATATATTTTTGCATTTACATTTGAAACTACACTTTTAAAATCATCTTTTAACACAAGCTCTAGTTCTTTTGTAAGTTTTAAAGACGCATTTTTTAATAATGGACAATGGCTTGCAACACTCATATTCAAAAGCATAGCTCTTTTGGCTCCTGCATTCTTAAACTCACTCTCATAAGAAGCTAAATCAGGCTTTAAGCCCGCTACTACAATCTGTCCTTCACAATTATAATTAGCTGCAAAAATACTTTTTTGCTCACTTAATGCCTTTTGACAAAGTTCTTCTACTGCTTTATCTTCAAGTCCTAAAACCACCATCATACCAGCTTCGATTTTAGAGCAATCCTCCTGCATAAATTGGCCACGCTTGTTAACAAGTGCTATAACACCTAAAAAGTCAAATGCACCTTGAGTCGCTAAAGCACTAAATTCTCCTAGTGAATGGCCTAAACTATACTTAGCTTCTATACTAGCTTGCTCTTTTAAAGCTTCATAAGCCATTAGTGAGTTTAACACTATGGCCATTTGCGTAAATTCACTTTTATTTAAATTTTCATTTTCCTTAAAAAGCAAATTTTTAAAATCAATTTTACAATAATCACTTGCACAATCTAATAATTCTCTTGCTTTAAGTGAATTCTCATAAAAACTAAGCCCCATACCAACACTTTGAGAGCCTTGGCCTGGGAAAATAAATGCACTATTCATTAGTGTCCACCGCAGCAACCGCCACCACCATGTCCGTGGCCACCACAACATCCACCACCATGTCCGTGATGATGATCATGATGATGTCCTCCGCCACCACATCCACAACTTCTGCTACCTGCAATAATTCCTGTTAAAATTTCATCTTCACTTGCAGCTCTAACATCTACAATATTAATTGAAAATAACAAGTCTTTTCCTGCGTAAGCATGATTATAATCAATAGTAACTTCATTCTCAGTAATTTCTCTAACAATTACTCTTACTGTATTACCATCTTCGCCTTCGCCAAAAAGCTCCATACCAACTTGCAAATCAATCCCTGCAAATTGTTCTTTTGGTAAAGTTTGCAATGCATTTGCATCATATTCACCCAAAGCATTTTCTTTTTTTATCACAATATCGGCATTACATGGGGCATCAAGTTTTTGAATTTCCTCTTCTAGTCCTTCTAAAATTTGACCCTTACCTAAAATAAAAGAAATAGGTTCAGCATAAATATTTGATTCTAAAACTTCATTTGTGTTTGCATCTTTTAACTCATAAAACATTGAAACTACACTATTTTTTTCTATAGCCATTTTATCTCCTTTTTTATTTTCTATCTGGCGAAACTTTTGCTTCAGGACTATCAGGATAAGCTGTCTTTAAAGCTTTGTAAAATTTATTAGCACTTTTTGGATCCCCAACTTTATCTAAGCTAATAGCCGTATGATAAAGTAATTTTGGCACATAATCACCCTTGGTGCTTATAGCAGAACTTTTTTTGTAAAATCCCAAAGCGCCTGCATAATCTTTTTGTTTATATCTTATCTCTCCAAGCCAAAAAGTAGATCTAGCAGGTTTATAATGGATACTAATTAAATGCTCAAATTTTTCTTTTGCATCATCAAATTGATTTTTATTGGTTTCATCAATAGCTTTTTTTAAAATTTCGCTAGATTGCAGTTTTTTCCAACTATCATCTTTCACTTGAACAATTTCTTTTTCCAAAGTCGTATTTACTTCTTTAATGACTTCTTGGGTTTTATTGCTTTCACTAGCAATAGGAACAACTTGGATATTATTTGTTTGATTTTGCACTCTAGCTATTTCCGATTGAAAAAAAGTTATGGTTTGGTTCATATCTTCTTTAGAAACATAATCATCATTAATTTTATTGATCAAAGTTGTTATTTCGCTCAATACTTTTTGAATTTCTTGGTGATTTTTTTCTTGAATTTGCCTATTTTCTTCTACATAAGCTCTTAAATTTTGAATTTCTTTTGTGATATTTGCATCAAAATTTTGATAGTTTTCTTCTAGTGAAAGTAATTTTGTATTTGCTTTAGAATATTGAGCATTTAAACCCTCGGTTACACTTTGTAAACCTTCTATATTTTCTACAGCAGTATTTATCTTACTAGTCAAATTAGTATAATATTCATTTAAAGCTTTTAAGCGTTCTTGATTTTCGTATTGTAATTTTTCATTTTGAGTTAAGCCATAAGGTGTTTTTGTATCTACTTTTCCTGCATCAAATGCTGAAATTTCAGCGTATAAAAAAGTAGCTCCTAAAAGAGCTACTGATAATAATTTGATTTTCATTTATTTAAAACTTATTTTGATAATTTAAATTCTGCACGACGATTTTGCGCATCACAAGCTTTTGTTCTTTCAGTACATACAGGATTAGTTTCTCCATAACTTTTTACGCTTATTCTATCTGCGCTAACACCTTGAGCTACTAAAGATTCTTTAACAGCTTTAGCTCTTTTTAAACCTAGAGCTTGATTATATTCATCAGTTCCCCATTCATCGCAGTTTCCCTCAACTACAATTGCAGCATTCGCGGCTTCTTTGTTGAAAATTTCAGCATTATCTGCAACAACTTTTTGCATATCTTTTCTAACATTAAATTTATCAAAATCAAAATACACATTTGCAATAGAATTTAAAGATTCAAGATTTTCAAATCTATCAGAACCACCACTACCTTTTGATCCATCTACACTACTTGAACTGCTTACACTAGTATTTTTTGTAGCACAACCACTTACAATAACAGCAAATGCAGTAATTGAAGCAAAAATGATTTTTTTCATTGCTTTTCCCCTTTTTTATTTAAAAATCATGTTTAATTATAACAAAAAAAATACAATTTTGATATTTTACCAATCAATTGATTGAATTTTACCCACCTTTAAACCATAATGAAAAGCCCTATTTGCATTAATTCTAATGACTCCTAAGGCACTTTGTGAACCTAAATATTTAATAAATACTACACTTTCTCCATCACTTGAAAATCTTGGAAAAAGATTTTTACCATTTGCAGTGAGTTGTCTTATATAATCACTTTTGGTTGACATTAAATAAAGATTAAAAACCCCACTTTGATTTACCTCCCTGCTAGAATAAACCATATAATGTTTATAGGTAGAAACTGAAGAATTATTTTTACCATGAAAAACTACTTGTTCTGTTAAATTAGAATCTAAATTTTGCATAAAAATATTTGGATAACCTAAACGATCTGATACAAATACGATTTTTTTATCATCATCTACAAAGTTGCCATTTACATCAATACCCGTATAATTTGTAATCTGTTTTAAATCTTTTGTATCTGTATCATACAAATACACATCTGGCTGATCTTTTGGCGCCATAGTAAGTAAAATTTTTTTACCATCATCGCTAACATCAGAAGCAACCATCATACCCTTACTAGCAATGATTTTTGTGATGTTTTTATTTTTCATATTATATTTATAAAGTGTTGGAATTTCATCTTCATAAGCAGTGAAATAAAATGCATCTTGTTCTTTATTTGCCCATTTGGGAAATAAATTTAAACCTTTTGATATTAATATCTTTTGATAAGTTAAAGTATAATCTGCTAACAAAATATCACTTTGCTTATTACCTTGAGTTCTAGCTATTAAAATTTTATGATCCATCCAATCAACCGGTGCAAAACCTAATTTTCTATTCATTTGAGCGACACTTCTATGTGCTAAAAATGGATATTCTTCAATGGAAAGAATTTGCTCATAAAATCTCGTTTTTGTTTCATTTGCAGCTAAAATTTCAACATCAATATCCAAAAGCTTACCATTTTTATTTAAAACATAAGAAAAAATATAATCACCTTGTTTTTCATCTTGAGTTAATTCAAAATTTGAACTCACTTTTATATCATTAACAAGCATATTATAAAAGCTTTTTTTAAGATCTAAATCATTCAATCTTGATTGATCTTTAATATAAATTTTAGGTAATTGCATACCTTTATTTACAACAGATATTGTCGCATCTTGCCCAAATAATACTGAACAAAAAAATAAAAACGCTAATATTTTTTTCATCACTTCTCCGTTTTAAACTCAATTATATCACTAAGTTTCATTTTAATTTTTCTTATTTTACCATTTGGAGGTAAAGTTATGTATTTTCCTTCTAAATTTTGTAAAAATTCTTTTGCCTTTTTATCAAAATTATCACTATGTGCGCTAGTGGTACTTAACAAATAAAAATATCCGTTATTATCAATTACAAATTCTACTTCTATACTTAAATTACCACTAGGATTGTATATTCTCCATCTATCTTCAAGATGTTTTCTAACAGCACCTAAAAATTGATCATAAACTCCTATTTTTTGTTCTATAACAGATTGTCCTAGTTCTTGATTAATTTGTAGATTTTCATTTAATTGCTTAGAAAAATCATTGATTTTTTCTCTTTGAGTAAAAGTGGGTTTTTTCGATGGCATTGAAGATTGCACTTTTGTAGTTTTTTCTTCTTGATAGTCTTCTATTTTGCCAAATAACTCATTGAAAACACTAGCTTGTTGTTCTACATTTTGAGTATTAACATTTTTATTTGTAGTGTATTTTTGCAAAAGATTCTCTTCAAATAAACTTTGCAAATTTTCCTTTTGTAACTCTTGTATCATATTTACTTGATTTTGATTTATACTATCTCCAAGTTCTATATTAATAAAACTATTGGGATCATTGGTATATTCAATAGCTTTTGGCTTATATTCGACTAACTTAAAAAATACTAAAAAAACAACAAAAAAATAAACTAAAATCGCATAAGTAAAAGCTTTAAAATTATATGTAGAATTTTCTTCCATTTTTTACTCAGTTTGCAAAGCAACTTTTTGAAAACCCAAATGCTTCATTGTTCTTAAAACACTCATTACATCATCATATTTTAAATTCTTATCCGCTCTAATGAAAACTGTTTCTTGAGTATTATATTGCACTTTTAATGCATTCATATTATCCGCAAAACTTAAAAAATTAAATTTATCTTTTCCTATAAAAATTTCTTTTTTTGCATTAATTGTTATAATTAAACTTTTGATATTTGGAGCACTTGAAGTTTTTTGTGAACCTTGAGGAAGTTGAACTTTTTCTTCATATGTAATACTTGGTGCTGTTACCATTAAAATAGCAAGCAATACAAGCATAATATCCACTAAAGGTGTAATATTTAGTTCGGGTTTTTCTTCTAAAAACATCAATTAAACCTTTGCTGAACTTACTAATACTTTTATCTCACTATCTAAAATATTAATTAGTTCATAAGCTTTGCGTTTGATAATCAAATGAAAACTATATGCGGGAATTGCCACTAAAATTCCACAACCTGTAGCTACCAAAGCTTCACTAATTTTTGGCGCAATAATACTCAAAGAATTTTGCATTTCTAAACCACCAAAAGTTTCAAGTATAGAAATAACTGTACCAAAAAGACCTATAAAAGGAGAGGTTGAAGCAATAATACTAAGCCAAGTTAATCCAATTGTGGCTTTTTTTTCAACAGAATTTTTATAAATATTCATCTTAGTTTCATCAATCTCAATACATTTTTTTAAAATTGATGCACTTTGGCTTAAATCCCTCTCTCCTCTCATCAAAGCTTCTAAAGCCTGACTTTCATCTTGCATCCATTTATTAATAAGCATTAATCTTGAAAATAAAATACTAAAACTAAGTATAAAATACACCGAAAGCCAAGCCAATACAATATAAGTAATTAAGCTTGTATTTTCAAAAAAATGAAAAATTGATTGAAAATCCACTATTTTTGCCTTACATTATTATCCATCTTAGCAAAAGTAGAAGCTAAAGCAACACTATCACTACTCATAGATTTGATTAAATCTTTTGCATCTGCTAATCTTTTTGCTATTTCACTATCACTATTTCCTCCAACCCACACAGCACCTTTTGCTAAAACGCTTACTTTCGTTTCAGAAACTTTCGCATGACCTGAATCAATAGCAACTAACTCATGAGTAGAATCTGATTTTTCTATATCTATAATCCCTGCCCTTAAAGAAGAAATTAAAGATGCATGTCCTTTTAAAACACCAAATTCACCTTCACTTCCAGGAAGAACAATAGATTTTACATTATCATTGTAAATCATACCAAGAGGCGTTACCACCTCTATATGTATTAAATTATCCATTATTAAGCCTTAAGTTTTTCTGCTTTTTCAATAACTTCATCAATTCCACCTACCATATAGAAAGCATTTTCAGGTAAATGGTCATATTTTCCTTCTAAAATACCTTTAAAACCTGCTATTGTATCTTCTAAACTAATATATTTACCAGGACTTCCTGTAAATACTTCAGCAACGAAGAATGGTTGAGATAGGAATTTTTCAATTTTTCTTGCTCTTTCAACGATCAATTTATCTTCTTCACTCAATTCATCCATACCTAAAATAGCAATAATATCTTGCAAATCTTTGTATTTTTGAAGTACTGATTGTACTCCACGAGCTACTTTATAATGCTCTTCACCAATAATTTGTGGATCAAGCATTCTTGAAGTAGAATCAAGCGGATCAACAGCTGGATAAATACCTTTTTCAGCAATTGATCTATTTAAAACCGTAGTTGCATCTAAATGCGCAAAAACAGTTGCAGGAGCAGGGTCTGTTAAATCATCTGCTGGCACATAAACTGCTTGAACTGAAGTAATAGAACCTTTTTTAGTTGAAGTAATTCTTTCTTGGAATTTACCCATTTCGCTAGCTAAAGTTGGTTGATAGCCAACGGCTGAAGGAATTCTTCCTAAAAGTGCCGACATTTCAGAACCTGATTGTGAAAATCTAAAGATATTATCAATAAACATCAACACATCAAGTCCCATTTCATCTCTAAAATACTCAGCCATAGTAAGACCTGTTAAAGCAATACGATTTCTTGCTCCTGGTGGTTCATTCATTTGACCATAACATAATGCAACTTTATCTAAAACATTACTTTCTTTCATTTCATTGTAAAGATCATTACCCTCGCGAGTTCTTTCACCAACACCTGCAAAAACAGAATAACCACTATGTTTAAATGCAACATTGTGGATTAACTCCATAATAATAACGGTTTTACCAACACCTGCACCACCAAAAAGTCCTACTTTACCACCTTTTGCATAAGGAGCTAACAAATCAACTACCTTAATACCTGTTTCAAAAATTTCACTTTTTGTACTTTGCTCTTCAAATGGAGGTGGATCTCTATGGATTGACCAATGTTTATCAAAATTGATCTCTTCACCCTCATCAATCAAATCACCTGTTACATTGAAAATTCTTCCAAGTACTTTTTCGCCCACTGGAACGCTAATTGGGTTTCCAGTCGCAACAGCCGTTAAACCCCTAACAAGACCATCAGTCATATCCATAGCGATAGTTCTTACTTTATTATCACCCAAATGCGCAGCTACTTCAAGCACTAGCTTGCATTCTTTTCCTTCTAATTCATAATTTACAATTATAGCTTCGTTAATTTGTGGAAGATATTCTTTAAATTCAACATCAACCACTGGTCCTAAAACTTGAGAAATAAAACCTTGCATCATCACTCCTAAATTTATTTCATTGACTCAACACCACTGATAATTTCTATCAATTCGGTGGTAATAGATTCTTGTCTTGCTTTATTATAAGCTAAATTGAGTTGTTTAACTCTAGCTTTTGCATTATTGGTTGCATTATCCATAGCTTGCATTCTTGCACTATGCTCAGCCGCCAAAGAATCAACTAAAGAAAAATACATATTATATTCAAAATAAGTTTTTAATAAATCATTTAAAATTTCTTCATCTTCAGGTTCTAAATCCATTAAAGATTGAGACTCTTGTTCTTCTTTGCTCGCAATAGCTTGCACTGGTAATAATTCATTAATACGAATTTCTTGTGAAATCATATTTTTATAGCCATTATGTACAATTACAACCTTATCTGTAACTTCATTTATAAAATCATCAACTGCATTTTTAATAATAGCACAAGCTTTTTCATAATCAGGGCTAGAGCTTGTGTCTAAATATTTTTCTAAAATTTCAATATTTTGAAAATTAAAATACTCTATACCTGTTTTACCAATAGCTCTTAATCTTACCTTGATTTTTTTTGCTTTACAATCTTCAAGCATTTCATTTACTGTTTTAATAGTTTTAATGTTAAAACCACCGCATAAACCTTTATCAGCAGTAATGAAAATAATATCCATTTTTTCAACATTGTCTTTTTTTCTAAAAAACGGAAGTTTATCATCAAGTCCTTCGTATTGATTAATCTTGAATGCAATTTCAGATAAAACTTCATCAATTTTTTGAGCAAAAACTTTTGACTTTTTAGCTGCCTCTTCTGCCTTTCTTAATTTGGCAGTAGAGACAAGCTTCATAGCATTAGTTGTCTTTTGTGTATTATGAACACTTTTTATTTTTCTTTTTATTTCTTTTAAATTAGACATTTAAAAACCTTATATATGGTTTGCTTTAAACTCACTCAACGCTTTAGCTAATTTTTCTTCCAAATCTTTATCTAAAGCTTTTTTAGTTCTAATTTGCTCAAAAATTTCTGGATATTTAGCTTCAATAAATGGATATAAGGCTGCTTCAAATTCTCCTATTTTTGAAACTGCAATATCATCTAAATATCCTTTAGTTCCTGCATAAATCATCACTACTTGATTTTCAGCTGAAAGCGGAGAATATGGAGGCTGCTTTAGAACTTCAACCATTCTTTGTCCACGCTCAAGTTGTTTTCTACTTGCTTCATCTAAATCACTTGCAAATTGCGCAAAAGCTTGCAATTCTCTATATTGAGCTAAGTCAAGTCTTAAGGTACCTGAAACTTGTTTTGTTGCTTTAATTTGTGCAGCACCACCAACACGAGATACAGATAAACCAACATTAATCGCAGGACGAATACCTGAGTTAAACAAATCTGTCTCTAAGAAAATTTGACCATCGGTAATTGAAATAACATTGGTTGGGATGTAAGCTGAAACATCCCCTGCTTGAGTTTCAATAATAGGTAATGCTGTTAAGCTTCCTGCGCCAAGTTCATCACTTAATTTACTTGCTCTTTCAAGCAATCTTGAATGTAAATAAAATACATCCCCTGGATAAGCTTCACGACCCGGAGGACGACGCAAAATCAAAGACATTTCACGATAGGCAACAGCATGCTTACTCAAATCATCATAAACAATCAACGCATGTCTTGAGTTATCTCTAAAATACTCACCCATAGTTACACCTGTATATGGAGCAAGATATTGCAATGCAGCAGGATCTGAAGCACCTGCATTTACCACTATACTATAATCCATTGCGCCGTATTCTTCAAGCTTTTTAACTACTTGAGCCACTGTGCTTTGTTTTTGACCAATTGCCACATAAATACAAATAACATCTTTACCTTTTTGACTAATAATCGTATCTATTGCAACAGTAGTTTTACCCGTTTGTCTATCACCAATAATTAGCTCTCTTTGTCCTCTACCAATTGGAACTAAAGCATCAATAGCTTTAATACCCGTATGTAATGGTTCATGAACACTTTTTCTAGCCATAATACCTTTTGCTTTTTCTTCCACAAAGCGATATTCACTTGTTTCAATAGCTCCCTTAGCATCAATTGGCTCACCTAAAGCATTCACAACACGGCCTATCAACGCATCACCAACTGGAACCTTTAGAAGTTTTTTTAATCTTTTTACAGAACTTCCTTCTTTTAAGCCAAGTCCCTTTCCTAAAATAACAATACCAACACTTGATTCTTCAAGGTTAAGCACCATTCCCTTTTCGCCATTTTCAAATTCAACCATCTCACCGGCCATAGCATTTTTAAGACCATAAACCTTAGCAACACCATCAGCAACTGAAATAATCTTACCGGTTTCTTCTATTTCAAGATTAAAATCAAATTTTTCAATTCTTTCTTTTATAATAGAACTAATTTCATCTGCTTTAAATTTCATCAAGTCTCCTTAAATTGCTTTTAATATATATTCATTCATTTTAGCTTTTAAGCTTTGCATTGAAAATGAAATTTCATAACCAAGTCCATCTAAGCTAATTTTTACACTGTCATTATCACTTATTTTACTATCTAATCTAATCTTTGCGTTGAATTTAAGACTAAGTTTTTCTTCTAAATTTTTAATTTCTTCTTCACTTAATTTTTCTTTTGAATAAACTTGCCCTAAAAATTCATTTTCTTTTAATGCTTTTTGTTCACTCAATTCTTTAGTAATGCTTGGAATTAACATCTCTCTATTGTTGCCAACAACTAAGCTCATAAAATTTTTAAAAGCATCACTTGGATTATCTAATAAAGAAAGTATAAAATCTAATTTTTTTTCTTGTTTAAGCTCATAAGCATTTAAAATACTTACAAATTTATCAGAAGCAAAAGCTGAACTAAGTTGTAATAAATTTGAATAAAAATTTTCAAAATCTTTTCTTTCTAATATAGCTTTTGCATAGGTTTTTGCAATTACACTTTCCATCAAGACACCTTTTTCATCATGATATTTAAAATTTCTTTTTGCTGAAGCTGTAAACTTTGATCTTCAAAAATTTCTTCTAAAACCGCTTGCACAACTTCTTTTTCCATTCTTCTTATTTCATATTCTTTATGTTCTTCATAAGTTTTTTCTAAAGCCTTAATCTCCATTTTTGTTTCAGCTTCTATTTTATCTGTAATGATTTCTGCTTCTTTTTTTGCAAGAGCAACTGCATTAATTGCTTCTTGTTTAGCTAAATCTAATTTTTTCATCATTTCTAATTTATGATTTTTGCTTGCAATAAGTTTTTCTTGTATTTCATTCATCCTAGAGGCAATTTTTGCAATTCTTCCGTGGTAAAAATTCTTTAAAGGTGTTGCTATAAAATAATATAAAATAGCAGCAAACAAAACAAAATTAACTGCTCTTGGGATAATATCATACTCACCACTTCCATTACCTGCTGCAAAAGCATAAAAAGGAAGCACCAATAATAATGTAATTTTTTTCAACATTTATCTTCCTTAAATTTTACTCAAGCTATCTTTAAAGCTTTGCTTAAATTCTGGCATTTTTAACCGCATCTCTTCTTTTAATTCTTTTTCTTTTTCTCTTAGACTTTTTAGAAAAACATGCATTTGTTCTTCTAATTCTTTTTTCTTTATTGATAATTCTTTTTCTTGTTTTATTTTAGCTTCTTCTACTGCTTTTACTTTGATTTGATTAATCTCATCTCTTGTTTGTATATGAATTTTTTCCAACTCATTTTCTACATTTGAAACATCATCAGAATTTTTTTTCATTTTTTCTTCGTCATTTTTAATGGTCAAATCTCTAGAATCCATAAATTTAATCAAAGGTTTATAGAGTATAGAATTTAAAATTGCTATCATGAGCAAAAAAATGACACCAGTAGCTATCATGATGGAAAAATGTACATCATTAAACATTAATACTCCTAAATAAATCTAAATAAAACGCGCAATTATACCAAAATATACCTAAAAGCATATTTAATCTAGTATTTTTAAAAATTTTAAAATCTCATTTTCGTCAGAAAAATTAACAATAATTTTTAAATCTTTCACCACTGTCTTAAATCCAAAAGATTCTATTTTTTCTTTTAAATTTAATATAGATTGATTTTGCTTATTTAAATTTGTATTTTTTTCTAAATTATTTGAATTTTTAAAATTTTTAATCAGTTTTTCTGTATCTCTTACATTAAGTTTTTGACCTATTATAGTATCAACTATCATTTTTTCTTCTTCTTTTTCAAGTCCTACTAAAACTTTTGCATGACCTTGTGAAATTTTACCTTCTATAATGAAATTTTGTGTTTGCTCATTTAAATTTAAAAGTCTTAAGGTATTAGCAATTTGTGGTCTTGACTTGTGAATAAGATCTGCTAATTTTTCTTGAGTTATGTCATGAATTTCCAATAATTCTTTATAAGAATGTGCCAATTCTATAGGATTTAAATTTTCCCTTTGGATATTTTCAATCAAAGCAAGCTCGCGTAATTTTATATCATCCACATTTAAAACTACGGCTTTAATCTGTTCTTTTTCTAAAAGCTTACATGCTCTAAATCTTCTCTCGCCAGCTATTATAATATAATCAAATTCATCTTTTTTAAAAACTACAATAGGCTGAATTAAACCATATTCTTTAATAGACCCCGCAAGCTCTTCTAAAGCTTGTGTATCAAAATTTTTCCTTGGCTGATAAGGATTTGGACTAATTAAATCTATATCAATTTCTTCTATTTTGCCTTCTTTTGATCCTAATTCTTTTTCATAAACCTCATCAATATCAGCCAAAATACTACTTAAACCTCTTCCTAATGCACTTTTTTTTGCCATTTTTTATCCTAATATAGAATGTGCTAAATTTTGATATGCTACTGAACCTGGGGATTTTATATCATAAAGTATAATAGGTTTTCCATAACTTGGACTTTCAGCAAGTTTTACATTTCTTGGTATGATAATAAAATCATCTTCATTATCACCTGTTCTAAATAGCTTTTGCTTGAAATTTTGCTTTAAATCCTCCACAGTATCTTTTGAAAGATTATTTTGTGAGCTATACATAGTTGGTAAAAAACCTTTTATTTTTAACTTTGGATTGATAGTTTTTTTCACAAATTTTATGGTGTTTAAAACCATCGCAACACCCTCAAGCGCATAAAATTCACATTGTATAGGGATAATAACACTATCGCTTGCTGCAAAAGCATTTACCGTAATACTTCCAAGTGCAGGAGGTGAGTCTATGATAATAAAATCATAATCTTTAGCAATTTCTTTAATTTTTTCTCTTAAAATCGTTCTATATTCTCCGCTTTCTTTTACTACTTCTTGTTCAATTCCAACCAAAGAAATATTTGATGGAGCTAAGTATAATTGTGGAAGTTCAGTTTTTAAAATGATTTCAGAAAGTTTTTTCCTGCCTATAAAAACATGGTAAATATTATACTCATAATTACTTCTATTAAAACCAAGTCCTGTTGTAGCATTAGCTTGTGGATCAATATCTATCAAAAGAACCTTTTTTTCAGCTACTGCTAAAGAAGCCGCTAGATTAATAGCGGTAGTAGTTTTACCTACCCCACCTTTTTGATTTGCAATAGTTATTATCTCACTCATCTTAAACTATATATCCTTTTATTATCTAACAATATAGAACCATCTTTATACAACAAAGCATCTTTTAAAGATAAAATCTTACCTTCATTATGTATAAAAAAATTTCTTGATTTTTCAAATTCTAGCATATACTTGCTAAAAATATTCTTCCATAAAATTTTCTCATCTACATAAGAAAAATACTCATTTAAAAGTTTTGCTATATCTACTTCTATATCTAAAATTTCAGCATTAAATGGGGCATATTTAAGATTAATCCCTATTCCTACAACCAAAAAATCATTGATTTTAGAACTCATCAGACCGCCTATTTTTTTATCTTCTATATAAAAATCATTGGGCCATTTAATCCATACTTTCGAATTTTTTCTTTGCAATACTTCTTTCATTAAAAATGCAAAATATATACTAGCAGAAGCCAAAGGAAGATCTTGTGCTAATTCTTGAGTTTTTATGCAAAAAGATACATGTAAATTTCCTTGCTTACTTTGCCAGGCATTGTCCCTACTACCTATACCAGCACTTTGGATAAAAGCACAAATGGCTGTATTGTTAGTAATTTCTCCACTACGAATTTTATCACTTAAATAAATTTGAGTTGATTCAAGCTCATCAAAATAAACTATCTCCAAGTTTTAACCTTTTTCCATTTAAATAAGTCTTAGCATCTAAAGCCTTTTTTCCACTTTCTTGTAAATTTTTAATCCTTAAAACACCTTTTGTACATGAAAGCAAAAAGCCTTCCTTCTCTATTTGTAAAATCACACCTGATTTTTGAGTTTTTTCACTATCGACTAATTCTATATCTAAAAATTTCACACCATTTTCTAAAAAAATTCCAGGCCAAGGTGTAAAAGCTAGAAATTTTTGATAAATTTCACTTGCATTATCCAAATTAATCAACCCATCTTCTTTTTTGATTTTTTTACAATGTGTAACTAAATTTTCATCTTGCTTTTTTGGGATAATTTTTTCAAAATTCAAAAGTGTAGAAACAGTAAGCTTAGCTGCTAAATTTGAAAGCATAATAAACACTTCAGCTGAATTTTTACCTTCTATATCACATTCTATACTTTCTAAAATTGCACCACTATCAAGCCCTTCTTCCATAAGCATAGTGCAAACCCCGCTTATTTTATCCCCATTTAAAATAGCGCTTTGTATAGGTGAAGCACCACGATATTTAGGAAGTAAGGAAGCATGTAAATTGATACAAGGGGCAATATCTAAAATTTCTTTTGGTAAAATCTTCCCATAAGCAGCAACAACTATGAAATCAGGTTTTAAACTTTTTATTCCATTGATTATATTTTCATCTTTTAAGTCTTTTGGAGTGAAAATTTCTATATTTAAATTATTTTCTAAAACAAATTTTTTAGTATCACTTGGAGTTAGAATTTGCTTTCTACCCACAGGTTTGTCAGGTTGAGTAAATAAAGCTTGGATATTAAACCCTTTATCAACAAGCTCTTTTAAAATACAAGTTGCATAAGATGGAGTTCCCATAAAAATGATATTTTTCATAATACCACTATCCTTTTTTTATAAGTTTTTATAGCTTTTTGATATGAAAGCTCAAGATAATCTTTAAAAATTTCAAAATTTTTTCTAGAAGGGTTGTTGATGCAAATATATCCCATATAAGCATAAATTGGATGAGGCATGATAAAATCAAGCATAGAAAAATCATAATTTAAACTAACAACCTCACCCTTTAAAGCTTTTTTAGGTTTTTTACCAAAAAGATTTTGGTAATCTTGATCACAAAGAGAGCAACTTAGACGAAATACACCTTCTCTATTTAAATTCGAAGCTTTATCATTTATGCCATCATTTTCTTTAATAGTGCAAAAATAAACTCCGTTTTTTAAAACCTTATCGGGATTATAAAAAAAGCTATGTTCTTTATAAGTAAATTTATATACCAAGCCTTTAAAATTAGACTTGATATATTCTTGAATAAAATCTATAGTTAAATTTTCACTCATCAAAGATTATTTTGACTTCTAATTTTTTTAACTTCTTCTAAAAGCATAAATTTAAGCTCTTTAAGTCCAGTTTTTTCAAGGCTTGAAACCTTGATGAAAAAACTTTGCGGATTATTTTGACTTTGCAAATAAGCTTTTAGCTCATTATAATCATCTTCTATTTTTTGTGCAAATTCTTCGCCTAAATTTACGCTATCACTTTTTGAAAGCATTAAGCCAAAATTTCTTGCATAAAGCTTGCTTGAAAATTTTTCCAATTCTTTTCTTAAAATACAAAATTGCTCTTTTAAGCTCATATCTCTTAATGGATCAAGCACAAAAAGCAAAAAAGAAGTTCTTTCTATGTGTCTTAAAAACTCAAGTCCCAAACCCCTACCATCGCTTGCGCCTTCTATAATACCTGGGATATCTGCCATCACAAAAGAATTATAATCATCTACTTCAACCATGCCAAGTTTTGGAGTTAAAGTAGTAAATTCATAATTAGCTATTTCAGGTCTTGCATTAGATACTACGCTTATAAGAGTGGATTTTCCTACATTTGGAAAGCCCACAAGTCCAACATCTGCTATGAGTTTTAATTCTAAGCGCACACTTAAGGTTTTTCCTGCCACACCCGGTTGGGCATAATCTGGGCGTTGATTAGTAGAGTTTTTAAAATGAGTATTACCAAGACCACCTTTACCGCCTTTTAAAAATAATTCTTTTTGGCCCTCTACTAACATATCAAGCAAAACTTCCCCACTTTGTGCGTCAATTACTTGAGTGCCTTGAGGAACGATTAATTCTAAACTCTCCCCTCTTTTGCCGTTTTTATTACGACCTAAGCCTGGCTGGCCATTTTGTGCTTTAAGTTCTTTCTTACCTTTAAAGTGTGCTAGCGTATGGGTATTATTGTCACATATAAAATATACATCGCCGCCATTTCCACCATCGCCACCATCAGGCCCACCGAGTGGAACATGTTTTTCACGGCGAAAACTCACAGCGCCTTTGCCACCATTACCTGAACTTAAAACTAATTTCACATTATCTATAAACATACAATCACCAAAATATAAATTTTTAAAATGATATTATATTTTTTTTAATATATTAAGATTAAAAAGAAGAAAAAGGCTACAAAGTAGCCTTAAAATTATGCAGGATAAACAGAAACTTTTTTTCTATTTTTATCTTTTCTTTCGAATTTTACAAAACCATCAATTAAAGCAAAAATTGTATGATCTTTTCCTATGCCTACATTATTACCCGCATGAGTTGCTGTTCCTCTTTGGCGGATGATGATGTTGCCAGCACGAACAAATTCTCCACCAAATTTTTTAACACCTAGACGACGACCTATAGAATCACGATTATTCTGAGTTGAACCTTGACCTTTCTTGTGTGCCATTCTTTACTCCTTAAGCTTTAATATCTACTACTCTAACGCGAGTAAATTGTCTTCTAAAACCGCGTTTTAATTTTGAGTCTTTTCTGCGTCTTTTTTTATAAATCACAACTTTTTTGTCTTTTCCATGAGCAATCACTTCTAAAACAACTTTTGCACCCGCAACAAACGGCGCACCTACCTTTAATTCTTTATCGCATATAGCAAGAACTTCACTTACTTCTATGCTTGATTTTGCTTCAGCTTCAAAACGATCTAGTTTAAGCTCATCACCTTGGCTTACTCTGTATTGTTTTCCACTGTGTTTTATAATAGCATACATACAGCTATCCTTTCTTAAAATATTTTGGTAGCACCATAAAGCATTATGCATAAACATAAATTTAGAAAGCTTTAATGGCTAAAAGCAGTAATTATATCTTGATTTTATATAAAGTAAGCTTAAGACGCAAAAAAGCGTCTTAAGATTTAAATTAAAGCTCTGGTTTTGGAGTTTTTTCAGTTGCTTTTGGAAGTTGAGGGTAAGTAATGCTTGGTTTTTTACCTGTTAGGGCATGTAAGAAAGTTTCTATAGAAGCTGCTTCTTTATCAGAAATTTCTATGCCAAGTTGCACACTGCCCATTTCTTTGATTGCTTCTTGTAAAGACCAAATAGCACCATTGTGAAAATACGGAGCAGTTTCAGCAATATTTCTTAAGGTTGGAGTTTTAACTAAGCCATTTGCATCACCTTTAAAATCACCTACATTTGCAAATTTATATTTAGCTGCTACTTGGAAAGCCTGCATACTACCACCTAAATTTACCCCTGTATGACAAGCTGTACAGCCTTTATCGATGAAAGTTTTCAAACCTTCTTTTTCTTTTTTATTTAATGCTTTTGTATCACCTTCTAAGAATTTATCAAATTTAGATGGAGTTAAAAGTGTTCTTTCAAATGTAGCAATAGCATCTGCAATATTATCAAAAGTTACTCCACTGCTACCATAAACTTTTTTAAATTCTTTTACATATTCTGGCATAGAAGCTATTTTTTCTACTGCTAATTTAGCAGGAGTTGCCATTTCAGGTTCTGCTTCAATTGGTCCTTTTGCTTGATCTGCTAAAGTTCCTGCTCTACCATCCCAAAATTGAGTTGAATTTAAAACTGAGTTATAAACTGTTGGCGAATTTAAATGATGAGGATTAGCTGTCCATTTATGTCCTACAGCAGCCGCTATACCATCAGTACCACCCATACCTAAATTATGACAGGTATTACAAGAAATCAAACCACTTTTAGAAAGTCTTGGCTCAAAATACAGCTTTTTACCAAGGTTAGCTTTCTCTTTAGAGAATTTACTAGCTTTAATACCCATTTCTTTTAATAGTTTTTCAACACCTGTCTGATCTTTTGGTAAAGGTGCCAAACCTGCAGCTTTTGCTTCATCAAGCAAAGCTTTATCGTTAGCAAAAGCAGTTGATGCAACTAATAATGATGATGCAACTAATAATGAAATTTTTTTCATTATCTACTCCTAAATAAGATAAAATAAAGCCTATTTAAAATAAACTTATTGAAAATATATCTATAATTTTCTTTAAATAATATAAAAAATTTATATTTAACAATAAAAATTATTATAGGAGAAAATATCTCTTAAATATTTATTTCAGGGTTTTTTGCTATTATTACAGAGTTTTACAAAAATCTTAGGGAAAAGTAAATGGAAAATTTAATAATCTATCTTTTAGCTTATCTCATAGGCGCTATACCATTTGGGCTTTTACTAGCTCAAATCTTTGCTAAAACAAACATTAAAAATATGGGCAGTAAAAGTATAGGCGCTACAAATGTTTTAAGGGTAGTAAAAGAAAGCGATCCTAAACTAGCTAAAATACTTGCTATTGCAACCGCTATTTTAGATGCATTAAAAGGAATCATACCTATATTAGTGGCAAAATTTATGGGCTATGATGAAAATATCTTATGGACTATGGCTGTTTTAGCAGTATTTGGGCACTGCTTTTCTCCTTATTTAAAATTTGAAGGTGGCAAAGGAGTGGCTACAGGGGCTGGGGTTTTAGCAGTATTTTTACCTTTTGAAATAATATCTGCGGTTTTAGCTTGGTTTATCATAGGAAAGGTATTTAAAATTTCAAGCTTAGCTTCATTAGGAGCTTTAATTGTTTTAATAGCTACTTCATTTATTTTTCACTATAACATGCCTGTGATCAACACCCATGCACCAATTTTTGTTATTGCATTTATAGTAATTTATAAACATATACCAAATATTTTAAGGCTTATTGGAAAACAAGAATGCAAAGTCATATAAAAGTCAGTTTAGAATTTAAATGTATTATAGGGCTTTTGGATTTTGAAAGAATTCAAGAACAAAAAGTTATTATAGAACTAGAAGCTAAAAGTAAAAAATTTTTAGATTATGCAAAACTTTGTATTAGAATAGAAAAAATTTATAAAAAGAAAAAATTTAAAACTATAGAAAAATCTTTAAAATACATATGCAAGGATATTAAAAAACATAATAAAAAGCTTAAATTTATAAATATCACTTGTTACAAACCTGATATTATCAAAAATGCATGCGTTGGAGCTAGTCTGAGTAAAAAATATTAAAATTTTTTTAAAGAATTTTGAACATTTGCTTAATTTGTGTTATACTTTTGCACTAAAACTATCTTCAAAGGAATAAAATGCGTATTTTAGTTGTAGAAGATGAAGCATCACTTAATAAAACTCTATCAAATACCTTAAATGAGTTTGGCTACCAAAGTGATACTTCAGAAAATTTTAAAGACGCTGAGTATTTTATAGGTATTAGACACTATGATTTAGTATTATCAAATTGGACTATTGGCAATAATGACGCAAGTGATTTAATTAATGCCATTAAGCAAAAATCTCCAAGAACCGCTATAGTTACAATATGCGCAAAAGCAGATAAAGAAAATGAAATCAAAGCTTTGAAAGCTGGAGCAGATGATTATATAAAAAAACCTTTAGATTTTGAAATTTTAATGGCGAGAATTGAAGCTAGACTTAGATTTGGCGGAACAAATGTGATCAAAATCGATGATTTAGTGATTGATCCTGATGAAGAAAAAATCACTTATCAAGGAAAAGATATAGAATTAAAAGGAAAACCTTTTGAAGTTTTAACTCATTTAGCTAGACATTCAGATCAGATTGTGTCAAAAGAACAACTTTTAGATGCTATTTGGGAAGAACCTGAACTTGTAACTCCAAATGTTATAGAGGTTGCAATCAATCAAATAAGACAAAAAATGGATAAACCGCTTAACATCTCTACCATAGAAACCGTGCGTCGTAGAGGGTATCGTTTTTGTTTTCCTAAAAAAAACTAACTAAAATTTTAGAATGATTTAATCATTCTAAAAAGTAGATTTTGTTTTTTCTTTCATTTTAAATTACCTATAAGTTTTTATATAGTATAAGTTTGCTTTATTACTTATAAAAAGGAAAAAAATATGTCACTTTTAATCACTAGAGAATGCATATCCTGTGATGCATGTAGGGAAGAATGTCCCGATGAAGCAATCTATGATAATGATCCAATTTATGTCATAGATCCTGATCTTTGTACTGAATGTGTGAATGAATTTTCAGAACCAGCTTGTATAGTAGCTTGTCCAGTAGATTGTATCATACCTGATCCTGATAATGTAGAAAGCATTGATGAGCTTCGCTTAAAACATAAAAATAAAGATATTTAATGGCTAAAAAAACAGCAGTAATTGACCTTGGCTCTAATTCCGTTCGTATGGTAGTTTTTGAAAAAACCTCAAGATATGGTTTTTTCATTTGTAGTGAGCACAAAAAGAAAGTAAGACTTGGAGAAAATGCTTACAATAATAATAAAATTCTTCAAGAAGAAGCCATGCTTAAAGCCGAAAAAGCTTTGACTTATTTTAAGGAAAAAGCTTTAAAAGAAAAATGTAGAAAAATTATTGCTGTTGGAACTTCTGCATTAAGAGATGCACCCAATGCTAAAGATTTCATAGCTAGAATAGCAAAAAATGTAGGTTTAAATATAAAATGTATTAATGGAAAAACAGAGTCATTTTTAGGTGGGCTTGCTGCGCTAAATTTACTATCAGATATTCAAAATGCCACCACTATAGATATAGGTGGAGGATCGACTGAGCTTTGTTTAATCAAAGAAGGTAGGATTGTAGATTGTATTTCACTTGATCTTGGCACAGTAAGATTAAAAGAAATTTTTTACGATACAAAAAAATTTAATGCACTAGACCAATTTATACAAGAAGCACTAAAACAAGTTCCAAAGCATTTTCAAAATGAAAATATCATTGCCATAGGTGGAAGTTTAAGGGCATTGTCAAATTCTATAATGAAAAAAAACTCTTACCCGTTAAAAATGATTCATAATTTTAGTTATAGTTTTGAAAAAGAAAAAAATCACATAGAAAAAATTCAAAATGCCAAAAATTTAAATGATTTTAACATAAAAAAAGATCGTTTTGATACTATAAAAGAAGGATGTGTGATATTTTTAGCACTAGCAAAAAATTTAAAAGCTAAAAATATCATCACCTCTGCAGTGGGTGTTAGAGAAGGTGTATTTTTATCTAATCTTTTTCAAAAATATACTAAAATAAAAAATGAAACAACGGATTTTTCAAAATTTAATGCCAAATTTCCTCCGAATTTCAATCCAAGCTTAAAATCTATACAAGATCGTTTTAGTATAGATTATAATGATAAAAGTGCTTATTTTGCAAATAAATTATTTGATGCCCTTTTACCTATCCATAAAATTAATCTTGCTTTTAAAAAAGATCTTATAAATGCTGCAAAATTATCGCATATAGGCGAAAGAATTAATTTTTATTTTGCCAATGAACATAGTGCTTATATAGCTCTAAATAGCCTGCATTTTGGTTTTTCACATAAAGAAATTTTATTAATTTCTACTATTTTAAAAGCTAATGGAAAAAAAATCAATCCATTTGCGATAGAAAATATAAAAGATTTACTACCAAATAATCACATATTAGCTTGGCTTAATTTTATTTTAGCTTTATCAAAAAAACTTGCAAAAGACACTGATGAGAATCTTGATTTCACGCTAAAAAATCATACTTTGTATATATACTCGACTAAAAAACAAATTTATTTTTCGAAAGAAGAAATCAAAAAAATTTCAAAGCCAAAACTTATCATTTTGGCTTTTAATCAGCAAAATTAATTATTTTGTTTTAAAAGTAAATTTTGCAATCTTTGTTTATTTTCTTCAAAATAAGAGTCAAAATCTTTTTCTTTTGGCTTTTGAGGTGCTTTGTTTTGTTCTTCATTTTTTATCAAAGCTTCATTTGTTTCTAATACTACATTAGAATTTCCTATAATCATAGTATAACGCTTTAAACCATATTCAAAAACTACAAGTTGATTGTGTCTATCAAGTGGTCTTTGAAAGATTAAATTAAAATTCCTATCTAAAGGGTGTTTTTGTCTTAGATATATTTTTAAAAACCAAAGTCCAACAAGCAAAAGTATCAAAACGCTTACAACTAAAATATAATTTGTAAAATCATATTCTTGCATTTTTATTTCCTCATTTTTTTCCTCTAAGCTTTTTTTAGTACTTAAATTTACACCTTCTTTTTGAGCACGCAATCTTAAACCATATTCACCAATCGCATCAGCGGTAATTTGTATTTTATCACCTACACTTAAAGCTATAAAAGTTTTTTTATCTTCTGAAAAAATTTTAATTTTTTTTATAATATCAGAATTTAACGCTCTATCTTCCTCTTTTGCACTTTTAGCATTTAAAGTAAAAATAATAATACCATCTTTTTTCTTTTGACTAATACCTTCTTTATAAGGAACATCAAATGAAAAAGTAATATCCACCCTATCTTCTCTTGGATAAATATTGTAATCAAGAATTTTTGCCCCAAAAAGAGGTAAAGCGAGCAATAAAATCCAAATAAATTTCATTGCAATTCTTTTTTGAAATACTGCAATACTGATTTAGAATCCAAAATTTCATTAATCCTTATAGCAAGGTTTTTCTCATACACCATTACCTCACCTTTTCCAAAAATTCTTCTATTTAAATAAAGTTCCACGCTTTCACCCGCTGGCTTTTCAAGGTCTATCACAGAACCAACTTCTAGCTTTAAAAGCTCTCTTACACTCATATTAGTAGTACCAAGCTCACTAACAAAATCAACGCTAATATCTAAAATATCTTCATAAGATTGCAACAATCCTAAATGATCTTCTATCATAATTTTTTATAACCTATTCTAAAACGAGCATTTTTCATTTCATAAGTAAATTTTTCTTTGAGTTTGATTTTTGAAAATCCGTCAATACGTCCTAAATATTCAGGAACACCCAAACGATACTCATCTTTGCCATTAGTGTCATTAAGTAATTTTTTGGCATAACCTATAATTTGATTAGCTACTTCTTTTACTAAATCTGCTAGATCATCTTCTTTTAACTCTTCATGCAATAAAAATTGCGCAATCTCATTAAGAGCCTTTTTTTGAAAAAACAGATAAAAACTATATTCTTCATCTTTAAAATACAAAGGTATAGAAGCCCCATAAAGCTCGCCTCTAATCACGCTTGTTGGTGTAATTTTAAGTTTTAAAATGTGTTCACAAAAGTGATAAATCGAATATTCTAGTGTTTTAGTCATAGTTTTTTCCTTAGATAACTTTATAATAAATTTATTTTACTAAATAAACCTTTAATCATAATTAATAATTAAAATATAAAATATAGTAAATTTTTATTTAAATTAAAAAAGGTTTTTTAATGTTTATAGAAAATTTTAACACAAATGAAAAAGTTTTCATCATCGCTGAACTTTCAGCCAATCATGCAAATAATCTTGAAATAGCTTTGAAAACTATACAAGCAGCCAAACAAGCAGGAGCTGATGCTATAAAAATTCAAACCTATACCCCAGATAGCTTAACACTAAATTCTGACAAAAAAGATTTTATTATTGAAGGTGGTTTATGGCATGGACGCAAATTATATGAGCTCTACGAAGAAGCTAAAACTCCTTATGAGTGGCATGAAAAACTTTTTGAATGTGCTAAAAATGAAGGTTTAATTTGCTTTTCTAGTCCTTTTTCTAAGGAAGATGTAAATTTTTTAAGGCAATTTAATCCCCCAGCTTATAAAATCGCTTCCTTTGAAGCAAATGATTATGATTTTGTGCGTTATGTAGCAAAAGAAAACAAACCTACTTTAGTTTCTACAGGCATAGCCTATGAAGAAGAACTTGAAATGATTGTTAAAATTTTTAAAGAAGAAAACAATCCGAATTTGATTTTGCTTAAATGCACCTCGGCTTATCCTTCACAAATTTGTGATTTAAATTTAAATGTCATAAAAACTTTACAAGAAAAATTTAACACTATTATTGGTTTAAGTGATCATAGCGAGGGATTTTTAGCACCAACTTTAGCCGTAGCTCTTGGCGCAAGAGTCATAGAAAAACATTTTATATTAGACAAAACTTTAAATAGTGCTGATGCTAAATTTAGTCTTGATTTTGAGGAGTTTAAGCAAATGTGTTCTATGGTGCGTTTAAGCGAGCAAGCTTTAGGAAACAAAGAATTTAGCATGGATGAAAAAACTTTAAAAAACCGCCATTTTGCAAGAAGTTTATACGCAAGCAAAGACATCAAAAAAGGTGATATTTTCACACAAGAAAATATAAAAAGCGTAAGACCAAGCCTAGGTTTGCATCCTAAATTTTTACCTATCATGCTTGGTAAAAAAGCAAGTTGTGATATAGAATTTGCTAAAGCTTTAGAAGAAAAACATTTCAAGGAATAATCATGGAAAAACATATTTTTAATAAAAATTTAGAAGCTTTAAAAAATAAAAAATTAAAAGAAAAATTAGAAAATTTTAAACCCCAAAATTTCCAAATTCTACAAGGAAAAGACTCCCTAGATATTAATTTTATACATCATGGGGGGGGGTATACACTATATAGCAATACTCTTAATGAGTTAAATGAAAAACTAAACTTATATAATGATAAATATCTTTTATATCCTGTGCTTTATTTTTATGGTTTTGGTAATGGAATTTTATATAAAGCCCTTTTACAAAACAAAAATAGACAAAAAATAGTTATTTTTGAAAAAGAAATAGAATTTATTTATCTAAGTTTTCAATGTATAGATTTTAGTGAGGAATTAGAAAATAATTCTTTGATTATTTTAGATACCAGCGCGATCGATGTTAATATTTTTGAAGAAATTTGTTCAAATAGTCCTTTTTTTAATTTTTTAAGAACATATTTTTTAGATTTGCACTGCGATTATTATGAAAAATATCAAGAAGATATTATACAAACCAATAAAAACATGCAAATATACATAAAAAAATCTATTTTCAGATATGGAAACGATTCCATTGATGCCTTACAAGGTATAGAAAATTTTGTTTACAATCTTCCTGATATTATCTCAAATTATTCTTTCAAAGAATTACTTTTAAAAAGAAAAAAACAAGCAAAAAACGCAATCATAGTTTCTACAGGACCATCACTAATAAAACAACTTCCTTTATTAAAGCAATATGCTAATTATGCTAGTATATTTTGTGCTGATAGTGCTTATCCTATACTAGCAAAACACAATATAAAACCTGATTATGTATTATCTTTAGAAAGAATAATAGAAACTTCAGAATTTTTTAATAATGATTTTGGTGATTTTGATAAGAATATAGTGTTTGTTTTAAAATCTTTAATCCATCCTATTACATTTAAACATCTTAAAAGCAAATATAGAAAAACAACTTTAATTAATTATTATACTTTTTTTACACACTTTATAGGGCTGCATAATTTTGGCTATATGGATATGGGGCACAGTGTAGCGACTATGGCATATTTTTTAGCCCTAAATTTAGATTTTGAAAACATTATATTTATAGGCCAAGACTTAGCTTATGCTGATGATGGAGCTTCACATCCTGAAGAATATTACTATGGAAAATATGATACTTATGATCCTCAAGAAATTGATTATAGCTTAACAACATTAGCTTACAATGGGAATCATTATGTAAAAACAAATGAAATTTGGATACTTTTTAAAACCCAAATAGAAGAAGCTGTTTTTAATGCAAAGAAATTTCTTAATATCACAACCTATAATTGCACCGAAGGTGGAGCCAGAATTAATCATACCATAGAAAAACCATTTAAGCAAGTATGCAAAGAACTACTAATAAAAGAACTCAAAAAACCTTTTGCTAAACTTGAAAAATTAAATGAGAACAAGCAAAAAGAATTAATGTTAAAAGCATTTTACAAAATTCATCAAGTTTTAAAACTAAGCCACACTTTAATCAAAGAATGCATTCACTTATCAAACAAACTAAATTTTATAGGAAATGATGAAAAGAATTTTTCATTATTGATTAAAGAATTAGATTGTTTTAAAACTAAATTTGAAAAAATAAATGTTTTAAAAGAATTAGTTAATCCTTTAAACACTCAATTTGAGCTTAATCTTGCCAGAATTTATGTACTTAACCCAAAAACAAAAGAAGATGTTTTTAACAAAAATTATCTTTGGATTAAAGAACACTTAGAATGGTTAGAACTTATAATAGGCCATATAAAAAAATTACAAGAAAGTCTAGAAAAAAATATTACAAATTTAGAAAAAGAATTGATAAATAAAAATCTCCAAAAACAAATTTCAAGGATAAAAAATACCTTGTTTTAATGTTTTTATAAAATATAGTAATTTTGATATAATAAAATAAAAATTTGGACTTTAAATGAATAAAGAATTATTTTTAAAAAACACCCAAGCTCTTTTTGAAGTAGATCAAATACTAGCTTATGAGTTGAGAAAAATCACTCAAAATCATAAATTTAAAATCATAGAAAATAAAATTTTTGATTTGCAAAATCAAATTTTTTTAGATGAAAATCATTCTTTTGATTATGATAAATTTCAATTATATCCAGTATTATTTTTTTATGGTTTTGGCGATGGAAAATTTTTTATAGAACTTTTAAAAAATCAGAATTTAAAACATATTGTTATTTTTGAAGAAGAATTAGAAATTTTATATCTAGCTTTTCATATGATTGATTTTACCACACTTCTTAGAAAAGAAAAACTTATTTTGTTTTTTACACCAAATATCAACACCGCTCAACTTAAAGTTTTATTTAATTATCCGCAAATCAAACATACGCTGAAAATTTTCAATTTTCATTTTTATAATGATTTTTATATTAATTTTTATACACCCAATGCTCAAAATGTGATGCAAATTTTATTAAATCTCATAAAAACACTAATGCTTGCTCGTGGAAATGACCCAAAAGATGCTTTGCTAGGAATAAAACATAATATTATAAATTTAGAAAAAATCATCGCTCATACGCCTTTTAAAAATCTAATAAAAGATAGAAAAGCAAAAGCAAAAAATGCCATTATAGTTTCAACAGGTCCTTCTTTGATGAAACAACTTCCGCTTTTAAAAAAATACCAAGAAAATGTTGTGATTTTTAGTGCTGATAGCTCTTATGCTATCTTAGCCAAAGAGGGAATTAAGCCTGATTATGTCTTTTCACTAGAAAGAGTAGATTTTACTAGCGAATTTTTTAATAATGATTTTGGAGAATTTGATAAAAATATATTATTTATCATAGCTTCTTTAACTCATCCTAAAACCATAGAATATTTAGAAAAAAATAATAGAAATTATATGCTTGTTTTAAGACCTTTGTTTTTTGAAAGCAAACTTGGCTTAAATGAATATGGTTTTTTGGGAAATGGGATGAGTGTTGCTAATATGGCTTATGAGTTAGCTGGAGCTTTAAGATTTGAAAATATTATTTTAATAGGGCAAGATCTAGCTTATAGTGATGATGGAAAGTCTCACCCAAAAGAACATTTATATGGTGATCAAGGAGATGAAGAAGTTGTTTATAAAACAATCTGTGCATATGGAGGCAATAAAGAAGTAAAAACACAACTCACATGGTATTTGTTTTTAAAAAGTTTTGAAAAAGATATAGCTCTAGCTAGAGATATATTAAAAATCAAAACTTATAATGCCACAGAAGGTGGGGCAAGGATAGAAGGGACTATAGAAAAACCTTTTAAAGAAATTTGTGAAGAGTTTTTAAAAGAAAAAATTGAAAAAAATATTATTTTAACAAAAGCAAAAAATCCACAAAAAAAACTAAAACAATGCAAAGAAAAACTCAACAAACAAATAAAACAAAGTGAAATTTTTATCAATGAATGCAAAAAAGCTATTAAAGATAAAAGCTTAGAAAGATTAGAAAAACTAAGACTTAAGCTCCCAAAAAGTGAATTTTTTTCAGATATTTTACAAGCTAGATGCTTTCAAAATGAATGTGAGGTTTTAAAATACAAAGTTGAAAAAGAAAAAAATACAAAATCTTTCTTAGAACAACAAATCGATTTTTTTGATGAGATTATTTTATATCTTGAAAATTATAATAAAACTATAAAAGAAAATTTAAAGGTATAATTATGAATCATGAGCTTTTTAAGAAAAATATCCAATCCCTTAATCCATCTTTTCAAAAACTTTTTAAAAGCATCAAAAAAACACCATATAAAATAATACAAGGAAACGATTCTTTAGATATTAATATTAAAGATAAACAAGGAAAGATAATTTATGAAAATCCTATTTTAGAATTAAATACTATGCTGGCAAAATATGATCAAATGTATAAATTATATCCTGTGCTTTATTTTTTTGGATTTGGAAATGGAATTTTATATAAAGCTCTTTTGCAAAATCCAAATTTAAAGCATATCATAGTTTTTGAAGACAACTTGGAATTAATATATAGCTTGTTTTTTCATATAGATTTTTCAAAAGAATTAAAAACAAATAAACTAATTTTAGCACAATGCAATATGCCAAATTCTGCATTACTTTCTTTAATGTCAAGAAATCCTTTTAGAGAATTTATAAGAACATATTTTTTAGAAATACATTCTAGATACTATGAAAGATTTGCAAATGATATCTTAAATTTAAATCAAAAAATACTCTCTTGTATAAGATCTATTGCAACTATAAAAGGAACAGACACTAAAGATACTTTACAAGGGATAGAACAATTCATGGAAAATATTCCAAAAATGCTTTCAAAACCTTGCTTAAAAGAATTGCTAAATAAAAGAAATACATTGAGTAAAAATGCAATCATAGTATCTACTGGACCATCTTTAAGCAAGCAGCTACCTTTACTCAAACAGTATCAAGATAATGTGGTAATTTTTTGCGCTGATAGTGCTTATCCTATTTTATATCAAGAAAATATCAAGCCTGATTATGTTTTTTCTGTTGAAAGAATAGATTTTGCAAGTGAATTTTTTAATAATAATTTTGATGATTTTGATAAAGATATTTTATTTATTATTGCTTCACTAACTCACTCAAATACCATAAAGTACCTAGACAAAAATAAGCGAAAATATGTTTTTTTCTCAAAAGAAACTTTTGAAACTTATTTTGGTTTAAATGCTTTTGGTTATGTTGATTTAGCGATTTCTGTTGCACATTTAGCTTTTATATTTGCCAATCTATTAAATTTTAAAAATATATTCTTTATAGGACAAGATTTAGCTTATAATGACATTGGAGAATCTCATCCTAAAAACTATCTATATACCGCTACTAGTGATAGTAATTTAGAAAAGATAAATATTATGGCTTATGGTGGCAATAAACACATTACTTCAAATACAACTTGGGATATGTTTAAAACTAATCTTGAATATTTAATCACAAATTCAAAAGCAAAAATTTACAATGCCACAGAAGGTGGAGCAAGGATAGAAGGAGCTATAGAAAAACCTTTTAAAGAAATTTGTAAAGAGTTTTTAAAAGAAAAAATTGAAAAAGATTTTCCTATTTTAGAAAACTTTACCCCGGATAAAAAACAAGAATATTTGCTAAAGACCTATCATAAATTAATTAAATTATTAGAAGATATAGAAAAATACTTAAAAAAGTATCAAAATATAATCAATTTTATCAACAATTCATCTGATGCAAATATTACATTGCAATATCTAGACGAGTTTGATCTTGATGATTTTAAAGATAATGCTTTAATAAGACTTTTGCTCGCTTGTTATTTAGATCAACTACGCTTTCATCTTGCAAAAATTTTTGTAATAATCCCAAAAAGCCAACAAATGCAAAAAGAAAAAAGTAAATTTTGGATCAACTCTCATTTAGAATACTTTCAACTCATTATTATCACCCTAAAAAAATTAGAAATAATTCTTTTAAACAAAAAATGTTTTATAAAAGACATTCTGACTAAAAATAATTTAGAAAAATATATTAAAAAATGACGATATTATTTTTTTAATCAAAAAGGATAAAAATGAAAACAGAGATTTTTAAAAAAAATTTAAAAGCCTTAAAAGGAAGTGAATATCAAACACTAGAAAGAAAATTAGGTAGAATAAAAGAAGCTAAAGATTATATTTATGTTTTTGATAAAGATCCTTTAAATTGTAATATATGTTATAAAAATATAAAAAATTTATATATAAATCCTTTAAAAGAACTACAAGAAAAAATTGAGTTATTTAATAAAGAATACTTAAGATACCCTATACTTTTTTTCTATGGATTAGGCAATGGTATATTTTACAAAAGTTTGCTTGCAAATAAAGAACATAAAAAAGTTATTGTATATGAAAAAGATATTGAGTTAATATTTTTAGTTTTTAATATGATAGATTTTTCCAAAGAACTTTTAGAAGGTAGATTTATTTTAATCCATACAAAGGAATTTAACTATACAAAAGCTGATACTTTATGCTCTTTTTTAAATTTATTTTTAAAAACTTACACTCTACATATTCATTGTGAATTTTATGAAGAAAGACAAAAAGAAGAAATTAAAAACATAAATGATTTAAATTCCAAAGTTATTAAAAATATTGCCTTAAGAAGAGGAAATGACCCAATTGATGCTATGCAAGGCATAGAGCAATTTGTTCTAAACTTACCTAAAATGCTTACACATCCAAATTTTAACGAATTTAAGAAAAAAAGATCAAATAAAAGCAAAAATGCTATATTGGTAGCTACTGGACCTTCTTTAAAAAAACAACTTCCTTTACTTAAAAAATATGCTAATAAAGCTACTATATTTTGCGCTGATAGTGCTTATCCTATCTTAGCAAAGGCAGGTATAAAACCTGATTATGTTTGTATGCTAGAAAGAGATGATGTGGTGTCAAAATGCTTTGATAATGACTTTAAAGAATTTGATAAAGACATTACTTTTATTTTAGCTTCGTTAGTATATAAAGATAGTATAAAATTTTTAGAAAAAAATAGAAGAAAATATATTTTAGTTTCAAGATCAATGCCTTTTGCTTATTCTTTAGGATTACATGATTTTGGCTATGTAAGTGGTGGAATGAGTGTAGCACATTTAAACTATGAACTAGCACTTTTGTTAGGACATGAAAATATCGTCTTAATAGGACAAGATTTAGCTTATAGTGATGATGGAAAATCTCATAGTGAAGGATTTTTACATGAAAGTTATCACGAAGGAGATTTTGAACGCGATCATGGAAAATTTGAAACCTTAGCTTATGGCGGAAAAACTTATGTGCAAAGTTCAGAGGTTTGGATGTTATTTAAGCAAATTTTTGAAAGTTTATTTCATAAACAAACAAAGGCAAAAATTTACAATGCCACAGAAGGTGGGGCAAGGATAGAAGGAACCATAGAAAAACCTTTTAAAGAAATTTGTAAAGAGTTTTTAAAAGATGAAGTAAAAAAACCTTTTCCAAAGCTAAATCCGCCAAAACGCAAAGATAGCCAAGAGCTTATGCTAAAAGCTTACAAACAAATCAAACAAAATATAAAAGCTAATGAAAAATTCTTAAAAATTTGTAAAAAATTACATAAAGAATTAAACTATCAAAGCAAAACACACTATACCTTACATGAGTTAAATGCAAAAATAGATCAACTAAAAGAGACTATAGAAAGCAATAAATACATTTTCTTAAGAGAAGTTTTAAGTCCTTCTTTATTTCATCTTGAAAGTTCTTTTTCAAAAATTTATGTTAATCCTATGCGCAATGATAGCGATAAACAAAATAAACTTGTTGCTTGGATTACAGCACATAAATCTTGGCTAGAAGAAATCAGCGAGTTAGCTTTAGTCCAAGAAAAAGCTTTAAAAATAGCCATCATACCTTTACAAGATATTTTAGAAAAAAGAAATTTAATATAAGGCAAAACTGCCTTATATTCTTTGGATTTATTGTAAGAGTTTTAAAACATTTTGTTGCACAGCATTAGCCTGACTCATAGCATAAGATCCACTTTGAGCTAAGATGTTGTATTTAGAGAAATTTGCACTTTCTGCTGCAAAGTCTACATCCCTGATGTTTGATTCAGCTGATTTGATATTTACTTGGGTTACACTGATGTTATTTAGTGTAGCTGTAATTTGATTTTGCACCGCACCAATATCAGCTCTAATGGCATCTAAATTTGCTGTAGCAGTTTCTACTATATCCATCACAGCCATAGCACCTTTAAGAGTAGTAACGCCTGGAGTTTGATCA